>JANMGF010001409.1:0-5528 GCA_031374535.1 Polyangium sp. (in: bacteria) | reverse complement strand
GCTCACTCCACTCGGGCCCGCGGATCGAGAACTCCACGGGAAAACCACGCGACGCGGTGAAGCCCGACTGCGAGAGATCCTGCACGACGGCGCGTACGCCCGGGATGGAGTTGAGCTCTTTGCGCAGGACACCGGCGAACTCGTTCTGCGTGAGCTTGCGCTCGCCGCGGGGCTTGAGCGTCACGAACATCATGCCGCTGTTCACGGAGCCCGAGCCCATGCCGCCGACGACCACGAGCGTGCGCAGCACCTCGGGCGCGTTGTTCACGATGGCCTCGGCCTTCGACACGATCTTGTCGGTCTCGTGGATGTCGGAGCTGACCGCGGTCGTGAGCCGAACCATGAGGCGGCTCTGATCCTGCGAGGGGACAAACTCGCTCGGGAGCTTCATGAACGCGAAGACCGCGCCCGCGAAGAGGGCCACCGCGCCGAGGAGCACGAGGGAAGGGAACCGAAGGCCCCGCGCGAGCAGCCATCCGTACCCGGCGGCGAGTTTGTCGAAGGCGTGATCGACGTAGACGCCGACCTTGCTGCGGCCCTCGCGCGAGGTCGTGAGGAGCTGCGCGCAACGCGCAGGCGCGAGCGTGATGGCCTCGATGTACGAGAGCGCGACGGCGATGCAGAGCGTCACGCCGAACTGGAGGAAGAAGCGGCCCATCACCCCTTCCATGAAGACGACCGGGATGAAGATCGCGATGACCGCGATGGTCGCGGCGAGCGCGGCGAAGGTGATCTCCGCCGTGCCCTCACGCGCGGCCGTCATGCGATCCTTGCCCTGCTCGGCGTGCCGGAAGATGTTCTCGAGCACCATGATCGCGTCGTCGACGACGATGCCGACGGCGAGCGAGAGGCCGAGGAGCGTGAAGGTGTTCAGCGTGAAGCCGAGGAAGTAGATCACCGCGATCGTCCCGAGCAGGCTCATCGGGATCGCCAGGACCACGTTCAGCGTGCTGGACAGCGAGCCGAGGAAGAGCCAGCAGACGAGGGCCGTCAGCACGACCGCCAGGATGAGCTCGAGCTCGATCTCGTGGACGGACTGCTCGATGAAGCGGGTGGAGTCGAAGTTGATCTGGAGCTGCATGCCCTCGGGCAAGGTCTTCCGGATGTCGTCGAGCGTCGCCTTGATGCCATTGGCGACCGCGACCGCGTTGGAGCCGCGCTGCTTCCGGATGCCCATGCCCTGGGCGGGCTGGCCGCCCACGCGCGACATGCGCCGCACGTCCTCGAAGCCGTCCTCGATGATCGCGACGTCCTCCATGTACGTGGGGACGCCGTTCTGCTCGCGCACGACGATACGACGGAGCGTGTCGAGGTCGATCGCCTCGCCGAGGACACGCACGTTCACCTCGCGGCCCTCGGTCTCCAGGCGCCCCGCGGGCAGCTCCACGTGCTCGCGCCGCAGGGCCGCGATCACGTCGTTGATGGTGATCGATTTGGCGGCGAGCTTGTCGGCGTCGAACCAGACGCGGACGTTCCGCTCGAGGTAGCCGCCCAGCGTCACCTCGCCGATCCCCGGCACCGTCTGGAGCTTCTCCTTGACGCGGTAGCGCGCGTAGTCGGCGAGCGTCTGGGGCGGGTACGGACCCGACAAACCAATCCACAGGATGGGCTGATCCTCGGGGTTCGACTTGGAGATGACGGGCGGGTCGATGTTGGGCGGCAGGCGCCGCTGGGCCTGCGAGACCTTCGCCTGCACGTCCTGGAGCGCAGCGTCGACGTTGCGCGAGAGATCGAGCTCGACCGTGATCGACGCGCTGCCCTGGCGCGCCGAGGAGGTGATCGATTTGACGCCCTCGACCTGGACGACGGCCTCCTCGATCGGCTCGACGATGTCGTTCTCGACGATCTCGGGCGCAGCGCCTTCCCACGCGACGTTGACGTTGATGGTCGGGAAGTCGACGTCGGGGAACTGGCTGATGCCGATGCGGGTCGCGGCGACGATGCCGAAGACGATCGTCGCGAGCATCATCATCCACGCAAGGACGGGCTTGCGCAGGCAGGCTTCGGTGAGACTCATGGCGCGCTGCCTCCCTTCGCAGGCGCGCCGACGCCCTCGGCTGGCGCGCTTGCTGCGTCCGGCACACCCGCGTCGGGCGCGCCTGGTCCTTTGCCGGCCCCCGGTCCTTGCCCCGGCGCCGCGACACGCACCGTGGTGCCGTCCCGCAAAGGCTCGGCCCCACGCACGACGAGCATCTCGCCAGGCTTCAACCCCTTGCGTACCTCGACACGCCCGTCGGCCGTACGCATGCCGAGCGTGAGCACGCGCTCCTCTGCGACGCCGTTGTCCACGACGAACGCGAGGAAGCCTTTTTCGCTCGGGCGAATCGCGGTCTGCGGGATGACGGCGGCGTTTTCGGTCGCGCCGACGGGCACGGTGACATCGGCGAACGCGCCGGGGCGGAGCGATTCCTTCTTCTCGTCCGAGACCTCGGCGATGACGGGGACCATACGCGTCGCGGGATCTGCGGCGTCCGCGACGAGCGTGATCTTCGCGATGAAGTCGTGATCGATGCCCGTCACCTTGAACGACACGTTCATGCCCGTCGAAAGGCGCGGCGCGTCGGCCTCGGGGACCAGGAAACGCAGGAGGAGCGGGTCGCGCCGCAGCACCGTGCCGAGCACCGCGCCCGGCTGGACGAACTGCCCGGTCTGCACCGTGCGCGTCTGCATCTTGCCCTCGATGGGCGCACGCACGTACGCGTCGCGCAGGTTCAGGTTCGCCTCGTCGACCATGGCGCGCGCCTCGGCGACCTGGGCCGCACCGGTTCGGGCGCGCGTCCTCCAGCCGTCGACGTCCTCCTTCGAGAACACGCCCGCGCCGTCGGGGCCTGCGTTCTCGCGGCGATCGAGGTTCTGCTGTGCCTCGGCCTGCGACGCTTGCGCGCGCTCGAGCATGGCCTTCGCGCTGCGCACGGCGAGGTTGAAGCGCGCCGGGTCGATCTCCACGAGGACCTGGCCCTTCTTGACCACGTCGCCCTCGGCGAAACGCACGTGATCGATCACGCCTGCGACGCGCGCCGTGACCTGCACGCGCTCGTACGCGTCGACGGAGCCGACCGCGGTGACCGTGTACTCGACACGCTCGGCGGGCACGGGCGAAAGCTCGACGGGGAAGGCCATCTTGCCCTTGCCACCGCCGGGCGGGGCGGCGCCGTCGTCCTTCTTCGAGCAACCGAAGAGCAGGACCGCGGGTAGGATGATGCCGAGGAAGAGCCAGAAGGCGATGCGACGCGGGTTGGGGAAAACGCGCATGATCACGGGGCCATGGGAGCGAGGATCACCCCGCCTTCGGGGCTGTTCCTGGTCATCCACGTGGTGAGTGATTCGTACCATTTCGTAACATCTCCCTGGCCGTCATCGGTGCCGGACAGGGGATCGATGTGGGTGAGCTCGATGATGTCGAGGACGACGAACGCATCGGGATCCGTGCGAGGAATGCCTGCGAGGGGCCGGCCCGGTCCGATGGGAACGTTCTGAACGAGAGCACGCAGCGGGTCGAGAGCCGCGGTGTCGCCGACGAGGTTTGCCACGGCGCCGAAGATGGGAAGATCCATGGAAGCGCCGTGAATCGCGCGCATATCGTGCTCGGCGAGGGGCCAGTCGCCCTCCTTCAGGACGAGCGTGGACGCGGCCTGGGCGTCGAGCGAGAGGCGCGCCGGGAAATACCACTCGGAGAAATCAAGCGAGGGTCCCTCGAACCAGGAGCGCGAAATGTCGTCCAGGGAGGTGTGCTCGCGGGGGGTCGTGGCGTCGTACTCCACCCAATCGTATGTAGCCAAAGGATCGGTCGGGTGCACGAGCTTGCCGCCGAAGAGGCCGTCGTACTCGGCGAGCGGGCCGCCCTTGCTCTCGCCGCAGGAGACGGCGGCGAAGGAGACGCCGTTCGACGCGTCGTCGAAGGCAAACCCCATGGCGGCGCGGTTCGTCATGCGCGGAATCTCGGAGAGCGCGAGCAAGGTGAGGAAGGCGTTGTCGCGGTAGGGATCCTCGGTGATCGCCGTGGGTGACCACATCGCGCGCATGCCGGCGATGGAGGCGACGGGGTAGACCTTGAGGCCGAGGAGGGGGAGCGCGATGTACCGCGTGCCCTTGCGGATCGCATCGAGGCCCGGCGGAGCGAAGCCGCCGGGTCCTTGGCCCTGGCCCTCTGCGTACTGCTGCGCGGTGAGGGGCGGGGCGGCGGCGCCCTCCTGTCGTGAAACGCCGTCGACGAGGACGAGGCCCGCGAGCTCGTCGTAGCCGGGTTTTCCATCGAAATCCCAGGCGGCATATTCCTCGGCGATCGTGGCGCCGAGGGAATGTCCGACGAGGAAGACGCGGGCTTTGCGTTCCTCGGGCCGGACGAGCTCGACGACGCGGCGAAGGTCGCCGATGGTCGTGTGGATGCCCCACTCGGAGGCGTAATCGACCTTCGTTTGATCGAGGAAGCCGGCGAAGGTCTTGTCCTCGGCGGGCTCCTCCTCGAAGTAGTAACGCTTCGCGATCTCGGGATCTTTGCGCACCTCGGCGACGTCGAGGCCGTGGTGATCCTCGAGCAAGTTGCTGCGCCGATCGATGGCCCAGGCCTCGAAGGCGCCGTCGTTCGTGGATCGACGCACGATGGCGCGGGCCATGGGATCGTAGCTGCCTGCGCCGCCGAGGAAGCCGGGCATGAGGACGGCGACGGCGCGCGCGGGGCGCGGGGGATCGGCGTCGACGCGATAGCGGACGACACGCACAGCGTTGTACTCGGCGGGCGTCGCGCTGCCGGTCAGGGGGTTCGGCGGCGGGGTGACGCCGGGGACGAGGAAGACGTCGCGGCGAATACGCACGGGTCCTTCCTCGACGACGGCGGAGCTCGGAGGCGGGGCGTAGGGCGCGGGGGGGATGGGGACTTCGGCGGGATCCGAGCAAGCGGCGAGGAGAGCAGCAGCGCTCAGGAGGGGAAGCGCGGTGAAGCGCATGCGGGAGGAGGGCATGCGGGCATCATAAGGAAGGCGGGGGGCGCGGGGAGGGTTCCGCCCGGTTTTCGACGCGAAAAGGGGGTGGGACTTGGCCCTCTTGCGCGTGCTCTGACAGAAGGGACGAGCATGAGGGTGTTGGGGTTCGTCGTGTTGTCGCTCGTCGTGCTCGTGACGGGGTGCATCGAGGACAAGTGCAAGAATCCGAAACGAATTGAACTGAATGGGCGAGAGGGGCCAGCCGTGAAATGTAATCGCCTGAAATGATCTGCCTCGATGTGGCCGGTGGGCCGGACGGCTCGGGACCTGGCGCAGCCGGTCCCACGGGTGGGACCCTGGTCACGGTGGGCGTGGGCGCGGGCAGCGGGGATTATTATCTAGAGGAAGGCGGCGAAGACGGGGCCGGCGGCTTCGACGCGGATCCCGGAGACGGGGGACAGGGCGGGATCTGACGGAACGCGCCTTATTTCTTCATCGCGGCATCGAACTTGGCCCGCCAATCCGTGCCAGCGAGCTCGGGGCAATGCGCTTCCACATCGGCGTTCCAACATTCGTGGAACGCAGCCCAGTCGATGTTGTCGACGTGAC
>JANMGF010001339.1:0-5435 GCA_031374535.1 Polyangium sp. (in: bacteria) | reverse complement strand
ACCCTAACGTGGTGATCGTCCACGCCTTCGGCTGCGCTTCTACCTTTCTCCAATAAATCGTATTGGATTAGGTGCGCGGCGAGTCGCTCGACTAACGCCTGCGCCGGGTGGGCCGGCTCGAGCCCCATCTCGTCGCCCACGTGATGGCGCAGATCGGCAGCGCCGTCGCCGAGGCACACCGAAGCGGGATCGTCCATCGCGATCTGAAGCCTGGCAACGTGCTTCTCACCTCGCTCGCGGGGGATCCGTGTTTCGTCAAGGTCGTCGATTTCGGCGTGGCCAAGGCGTTTGGCCTCGACGGCATTCCCGAGCTCGCGGTCGACGGCCAGGTGAGCGGCACGCCCGCGTACATGGCGCCCGAGCAGATCGAAGCCGGCGACGCGGACGGGCGCGCGGACATCTACGCGCTCGGCATCCTGGCCTGCGAGCTTTGCACCGGCGCGCGCCCCTTCGACGAGTCCCGCGGCCTCGGCCCCCTCTTTTCCGCGCGCCTCGAGGGCAAACTCACCCTGCCTTCGCGCCTCCGCCCCGACCTCGGCCTCTCCGCGGGGATCGACGCCGTCATCGGCCGCGCCCTCTGCCTCGAGCCGAGGGATCGGTACCAGACGGTCGAGCACTTCACGCACGAGCTTTTGCGTGAGCTCCGCGCCCTCGCCGCGGGTCCGAGCTCCGTGAACGAGCGGCCCGTGCCCACGACGGCGTCCATGGAGCTCTCCGAGACCATCGTCGTCGGGGCCGATCGAACGATCGTGCCCCTGTCCGGCATGACCTCGCTCCTGCCCGACGCCGCGAGGCCCTTTCCCACGGCCGTCGGCTCAAGCGCGTGGGCCCGCAACGAGGCCAAGGATGCGCGTTCGGTCCTCCGCGCGACCGTCCTTTACGTCGACCTCTCGCTTGGCGCGCTGGACGCCTCCGTCGATCTCGAAGAGCACCTCGATTGCCTCGCCGTCGTCGGCGCGCGTTTCGAACAGGTCCTCGGCCGGCACGGCGGTGAGCCCGTCGGACCCTTCACCGAGCGGGCGCTTTGCCTCTTCGGGCCCGAGGGTGCGGCCGAGGACGACGCCGAGCGCGCCGTCGATGCGGCCCTCTCGCTCCGCGCGGCGCTCGGCGCGCTCTCCTCGGACCCCACGTTTCCGCCTTCCTTCCGGCTCGGCGTGCGGTTTGGCATCGACGCCGGTCGCATCGCCTCCACCCAGCCTCGTGGCGCCGGCGTCCCCTTCCTTTCGGGCGCGCCCCTCTTCGAAGCCCGTGGCCTCGCGCGCGCGGCCGCGATCGGCGAGGTTGTCGCGACGCACGCCGCTTTGCGCCGCGTCCGTGGCCTTTACGAGACCACGAGCGCCGGCGCTGAGGTCCCGGGCCGCCGCGTCGTCTCCAAGAAATCCACCGCGTACCTCGGGACGAACGACATCCACGGCGTCCGTATCTCGCTCATCGGCCGTGAAGAGGAGCTCTCCGTCCTGCGCGCCGTCCTCGCGCGGGCCCGCATGGGGCGAAAGCCCGAGGTCCTCGTGCTCACGGGGCCTGCGGGCGTCGGCAAGAGCCGCCTCTGCGTCGCGCTCATCGAGGAGCTCGAGGAGCGCGAGGGCGAGACCTATTGCTTCGAGATGGGCCGCTCGACCCCGGCGGGGCAGGGCCTCCCGTACGAGCCCTTCCTCCAGGCGATCCGCCACCGCGCGCGTGTCGTCGAGGATGACGGCCCCGAGCAGGTGCGCGCCAAGCTCGACCACTACATCCGGCGGTATTGCGCCGAGGATCCCATGACGCTCGGCGAGGCGGAGCTCGAGCTCGGCCGCAGGCTCGGCGAGCTGCTCGGCGTGGGCGGCAGCGGGGACGCCGTGCCCGATCGCGACATCGTGGCCGGCGACGAGGCGCTGAAGAAGGTGCTCTTCGACGCCGTCGCCGAAGCGTACCGGCGCCTCGCGACGCGCTCTCCGCTCCTCTTTTTGCTCGAGGACTTCGCGTGGGCCACGGCCACGACCAAGGCCCTCCTCGGCCACATGATCGAGCGCCTCGCGGGTTGCCCTGCGTTGTTTGTCCTCGTGAACCGCTCCGAGGGCGCCGCGCCGGATCTCTCGTTCCTGCGCGACGCCTCCACCGTCGTGACGCTCGCCGTCGAGCCCCTCGAGGACGAGCCTTGCGACGCATTGATCCGTCACGTCTTGCGGGCGCTCATCGACGTCCCTGCGGGGCTCGTGCGGCAGATCGCGGCGCTCGCGGGGGGCGTGCCGCTCATCGTCGAGGAGACCGTCCATCAGCTCGTCGACGAGGGCGTCATCGTGGTCGGCGAGGGTCGATGGCGCCTCTCCTCGTCGCGGGCGGCGAGCGTGCGCCTCCCCGAGACGCTGGAGCAGCTCCTCCTCGGCCGCCTCGATCGCCTCGAACCCTTGCTCCGGGAGGCCGTGGAAGCGGCGGCCGTCGCGGGCCGGCGGTTCTGGCCCTCCCTCCTCGGCGAGCTGCTCCAAGGCCGCTTCGAGCCACGCCTGCTCGCCGAGCTCGTTCGCCGCGGCATCTTCGCCCCGCGCCGCGACGCGCGCCTGCTCGATGAAGTCGATTATGCCTTCACCCAGGCCGCCTTGCAGGAGGTCGCCCAGCGGCGCGTGCCCAAGGCCCGGCGGCGCGCGCTTCACCGCGCAGCGGCGCTCTGGCTCGAACGTGCCACGGGCGCGGCCCCCGGCACGCACGACGATCTCATCGGCCACCATTTCCGCGAAGCCGGCGAGCTTGCCCTCGCGCTTCCCTACAAGCGACGCGCCGCCGAGCGCGCGATCCGCACGCACGCCATCGAAGAGGCCGTGCGCCTCCTCGAAGACGCCCGCGAGATCCTCCTCGAAATGCCCGCCGTCGCGATGGACGACTCCGCGCGCCTCGCCGATCTCTTGCCCCTCGCCGGCAGCCTCGCCCACGAGCTCGTCCTCGCCGGCAGCCTCGCGCGCGCGATCGAGGTCGCCGACGACGTGCTCACCCGCGCCGAAGGGACCCACGATTTCTTTCAGGCCAAAGCCCGCGTCGCCATCGAAAGAGGCTGGGCGCTCGAGCACCTCGGCCGGTATGCGGATGCGCGGCAATCGTTTGTCCAGGCGTCCCAATGGCTCGGCGAGGACGAGAGCCTCCTCGCGTTACGTGCGCTCACGGGCGAGATGGGGGCGAGCGTGCACCTCGGCGACCATCGTGATTGCGCCGAGCGCCTCCGCCGCGTCCTCGAGGCCCACGAAAAGGGCGAGGGCGCCGCGCGCACCCAGGAATGGGAACGCGCGCTCTCCTCGGCCTACCGCGTCCTCGCCAATGGATACCTGCACACCGGCCGTTACGACGAGGGCGAACCCACCTACCAGCGGGCGATCGATCGCGCGATGGAGGCCAATGCCCCGATCGAGGCCGTCGACGCCTTGAACGGGCTCGCCGCCCTCCATTACTTCCGCGGCCGGCTCGACCTCGCCGAATCCACCTGGCGGGCGGCGCTCGGACAAACCGAACGCTGGGACCTCGTCCAGCACCGCTCCATCATCCTGAGCAACGTCGGCGAGCTCGAGCTTGCCCGTGGCGACGCGCGCGCGGCCCTCCTCACCCTGGAGCGCGCCAAGGCCGTGCACGAGCGCCTCGGCTCCTTGCGGGGCCTCGCCGAAGCGCACCGCGCCCTCGCCGAATGTCACCTCGTCCTCGTCGAGCTTGCCCCCGCCCAGGGCCACGCCGAGCGCTGCATCGAGCTCGCCGACCGCGTCGGCTCGCCTTACATGCGCGCCACGGCCCGCCGCACGATGGGGCGCGTGCTCCACGCGAGCGCCAAGGGCGAGGAATCGGCCCTCGCCGAGGCTTACCGCTTCCTCGACGAGAGCATCGCCATTTTCGAGTCGGCGAACATGGGCAAGCTCGCCGAGGAGACGAGGGCGCTCGCGGCGTCGTTATCGGGGGATCCAGGCGTCACGCCCGGCGGAGGGTAGGGGGGCGGGCGCCCGCGGTGGGCGCCCGCCGGGGTGGGATCACATCTCCGAGGAATCGACGGCGAGCGCCCCGTTGGGGCCCTTGTCGTCGAACTCGTTCGAGACCAGGTCGAGCGGGTTCTGGTTCTGGACGATGATCGACGCCGTGGCATTGTCCAGGACCGTGTTGTTCGTCACGACGCACGTGTTCGCGGACCCGTCGAAGACCGCGCCTGCGCGCGCGTTGCCCGTGAGCTTGTTGTTGTCGACGTGCCCGAACGCGCCGTTGTACACGCCGAGCCCGTCGCCGATTTTGATCATCGATCCGTTGGCCGCGATCTCCCCCGCGATCGTCCCGCTGATGCTCGGGTTTTGCACGATGATCGCCCGGGACCCGGAGGTCACGCCGATCCCCAGGAAATGGTTCCCCTCGATGCGATTCTGCTCGATCTGGATCGCCACGTTCTCGTCCGGCATCTCCGACGTGCCGGCCAGCGATTGCACCCAGATCCCCGCGCCGCGCGTCGTGGCGTCGCCGTTGCCGAGCACCTCGTTTTGCACGATGATCCCGCGCGTAAGGGCGCCCGAGACGAAGATCCCGACCCGGTCGTTGCCCTCGATGATGTTCCCCTCCTCGGGCGTCTTGCCGCCGATCCGGGCGTACGCCTCGCCGAGCGTCATATCGCCGAGCACCCGGATGCCGTCCGCCGACGTGGCGCCGCCCCGGCCCTTCGTGTGTTTCACCTGATTTTGCACGATGATCGCGCGTGACCCGAGGATCGAGATCCCCGAGTCCGTGTTTTCGCTGATCTCGTTCTCCGAGATCGACACCTCGCCGACGGCGGACTGCACCCAGATCCCGCCGAATCGACCGCTCTGCACGATGATGCTGCGCTCGACCTTCGCCGCGGCGCTGCTCACGTGTATGCCCGCGCCCTCGGATTGCACGATGATCGTCCGCTGGACGATGATGCTGCCCTTGTCCGTGGCCATCACGCCGTGGCCGTCCACCTCCGCCACGGTCGCGCCCTCGATCCTCGAGCCTTCGATCACCGCGGCGCCGGCCTTCTGCACCCAGATCCCCGCGCCCTGGGGCTTTTGCACGATGATCCCGCGCAGCCGCACGCCCGTCGCGCCCTCCACCGTGATCGCGTATGGCGACGGCGCTTGCACGATGATGCTCGCGTTGTTCGGATCCCCCGCCTCGTCTGCGCCGAGCACCTCCACCGCCTTCGTGATGCTCACGTTCTCCGCGTACGTCCCGGCGTCGACGAGCACCGCGCCGCCCTCGACCGACGCGTCGATCCCTTGCTGGATGCTGCCAAAGGGTCGCTTCGCGGATCCGTCGCCGTCCCGCGCGCCGCACGCCGCGGACACGTACACCACGCCGCTCGTGTTCTCGGGCTCTTTTGCGTATGTCCCGCAGGACGCATTGATACTTTCGGCATCCCCGCAGCCCGCGGTCGAGAGTCCGGCGAACAATGCTGCCACGCTTGCAAAATACATTCGGTTTGTCAT
>JANMGF010001290.1:0-37969 GCA_031374535.1 Polyangium sp. (in: bacteria) | reverse complement strand
CGCGTGGCGGTGCAGGGCAAACGCGTCCCGGACAGCGAGCGCAAGCCCGTGCACCTCGTCTACCTCGTCGACACGAGCGGCTCGATGCAATCGGGCGACAAGATCACCCTCCTCAAGCATAGCTTGAAGCTCCTCACGAATGCGTTGCGGAAGGGCGATACGGTCGCGCTCTGCACGTACGCCGGCAGCGTGCGCGAGGTCCTTCCGCCGACCGGCATCGAGGACAAAACCCGCATTCTCTCGGCAATCGAGGAGCTCACGGCCTCGGGCTCGACCGCGATGGCGAGCGGGATCGATCTCGCGTACAAGCTCGCCGAGCGGACGCTCGTGAAGGGCCACGTCAATCGCGTGATCGTGCTCTCCGACGGCGACGCGAACGTGGGGCCGACCTCGCACGACCAGATCCTCGAGATGATCGGTCGCTACAAGGAAAAAGGCATCACGCTGAGCACGGTGGGCTATGGGAGCGGCAATTACAAGGACACGATGATGGAGCGCCTCGCCGACAAGGGCGACGGCAACTACGCATATATCGACAGCGAGGTGCAGGCCAAACGCGTGTTCCAGGATCAGCTCTCCGGGATGCTCGAGGTCATCGCGCGCGACGTGAAGATCCAGGTGGAGTTCGACCCGAAGGTGGTGAAGGAGTACCGGCTCATCGGGTACGAGAATCGCGACATCGCGGACAAGGATTTCCGCAACGACAAGGTGGACGCCGGCGAGATCGGCAATGGGCACGCGGTGACGGCGATCTACGACGTGGTCCTCCGCGACACGAAAGCCTCGCCGATCGTGCTCCGGCTCCGGCACAAGCAGCCGCTCGCGGGCGATACCGCGACGGAGAGCCAGTTCAAGATGGATCCGGCAGCCATCGCCGCCTCCTTCGACGCAGCCGGGCGCGATTTCCGGTTCGCCGCGACGGTCGCCGCTTTCGCCGAGATCCTGCGGCAGAGCCCGCACGCGCGTGATGGGTCGATGAAGGACATCGCGCGGCTCGCGGACCAGGCCGCGACGACGCAATCCGACCAGCAGGAGTTCGTGAGCCTCGTGCACCGCGCCGAGCGGCTCGCGACGGGCAATCAGGGTGCGGCCGTGGCGCGGTGAAAAAGCGCTGAAGAAACGCGCTACGAAGCTCGACGAGGGCCTCCGATCGTCCTACCCTCGCAGCCCACCGTGCTGCGCCGCGCCTTCCCCCTCGCCGCCTCGCTCCTCGCCCTCGCGGGTTGTCCCCACGAACCCGAAACGCCCGCGCCCAAACCCGCGCCCGAGAGCACGATCGCCGCGGCGCCGCCCATCGAGATCGTCGAAACCCCTCCGACCGAGACCTCGCTCGATCACCCCGACGTACCGAACGCCGCGGACGTATGGCCCGCGATGATTCGCGGCGCGAAACGGAAACTAGACATTGCTCATTTCTACGTGAGTCATGCGCCCGGAAGCAAGCTCGAGCCCGTGCTCGTGGCGATCTAGGAGGCCGCCGCGCGCGGGGTTTCGGTCCGGCTGCTCGTCGATCTCAAGTTTTACGAGAGATACCCCGAGTCCGTCGATCGGCTCGCCGGGCGCGGCATCGTGGTCCGAAAGCTCGATTTGAAGGCGCGTGACGGCGTGTTGCACGCGAAATACATGGTCGTCGACGATACGGACGTGTTCGTCGGCAGCCAGAACATGGATTATCGCGCCCTGGAGCACATCCAGGAGATTGGCGCGCGTGTGCGTGTCCCGGAAGTCGCCCGGACACTCGTGGCCGTCTTTGATTTCGATTGGGCCACGGCCGGCGGAGAACCCCCGCCCGAAATCACGAAGGGGTCGCTTGGTTTGCCCGCGCGTGTCGTCGTCGGGGGCGAAGAGACGCGAATCCTGCCCACGGCGAGCCCCAAAGACCTCTTGCCCCCGGGCGTCAAGTGGGAGCTGCCCGAGCTCCTCGCGCGGATCGACGGCGCGCGGCGCTCGATCGACGTGCAGGTGCTCACGTACCGTACGAAGACACGCGGCGCTCCGTGGACGGACCTCGACGACGCGCTTCGCCGGGCGGCCAAACGTGACGTCCGTGTTCGTTTGCTGGTCGCCGATTGGAGCAAACGTGCTTCTTCGCTCGAAGCGCTGCGGGAGCTCGCACGTGTGCCGGGGATCTCGATCCGGTTCATCGTGATCCCGCAGAGCTCGTCCGGTTTCATCCCGTTCGCCCGCGTGGCGCACGCCAAATACATGGTCGTCGACGGCACGAGCGCGTGGATCGGCACGAGCAACTGGGAGGGGGACTATTTCACGGCGAGCCGGAACGTCGGCCTGTTCGTCGAGGGCGCGGCGATCGCGGGGCGGCTCGGGCGGATCTTCGAGGACGGGTTCGGCGGCACCTACGCCGAGCCGCTCGATCCAGAGCGCACGTACGAGCCGCCGCGGATCGAATGAGATTGACGGGCGGGGGGATCTTGTTTTCTTATCGGCCCCGTGTACGACCTCCGCCGCGTAGCCCCACTTCTTCCCCTCGTCCTGCTTTCCGCGTGTGATCGCGGGGCGCCGACCGACATCAAACCGACCCCCTCGGTTTCCGCTGCCGCAGCCGCGCCCAGCGCCTCCGCAGCGCCTGCCGTCTCCAGCGCTGCCGCCGCGACGATCAAGCCCCCCGAGGGGCCGCCCGCGTGCAAGGCAGGCGAAAAGAAGGTGTGGGGCACGGGCGCGAACAAACTCACGGGCCTGTCGGTCGTGGACCTCGGCGAAGGGCGCCACGGGGTGGGGATCGCGATGGGGTACGATCCCTACGTGCTCGTCCTCGAGAAGACGGGCGAGGGCCGCCTCGTGAAGGTCTCCCTCTCGAAGGGATCCCACCTCGCAAAGCCGCCGAAGGCCGAGGAAGGGACACGCAAGGTCATGCGCGTGACGCCGTCGAAGGTCGACGGTGAGAAGGTCTACGCGTTCGTCGATTACCACGACGAATACAAGGACAAACGCCGCCGCGTCGCCTGCGGGCCGGCGGACACGAGCGACGCGTGGAACCATTTCGACGGGTCGCCCTGGCTCGATCGCGCGGAAAAACCCACCGGCGAGGAGCGCGCGAAGCTCCTCAAGGGCCACGATTACGATCGAGGCCACGCCGAGGAGGACGCCAAGGCCAAGGTCGACGAGGCCGAGGAGGAGAAGGGATATCACGAGCTGCGCGATTGCCGCACGTTCTCGGACGGCAGCGGGAAGGCGTGGATCGTGGGCTCCGAGCTCGAGGCGGACGAGAAGGAGGGCGGCGCGCTCGAATGGAAGAGCACGCTGATCGTGGACACGGGGCACAAGGAAAACGAGATTCACCTGCACGATATCGTGCTGAAAGGGGATCCGCCCGCGCTCGCCTCGTTCGAGGTGCCGATCTCGCACGCATTCGAGGACGGCTCGCTCCTGCTCGCGACGCGGTTCAGCTCGACGCTCCGCGTGGGTATCCTCGGCAAGAACAAACGCCTGAAGAGCAAGCTCGCGAGTTACCCGGGTTTCCCGACCATTCCGCACGCCTCGGAGGACGGCGACGACCTCGTGATCGTGACGTCCGTGGCGAAGGACAAAGGCCAGTTCGCGCTCCGGGCGCTGCGCGTGCCGAAGAACCACGAATTGCCGAAGAAACTCGCGGCGATCGACACGCACGTGGGCGACGCGGGCCACGACCACGGGCACGGGCACGATGGCGAAGCGGACCACCACGACCATTCCGAGACGGACCCCACGTTCGTGCGCGACACGCAGGGGCGGCGCTGGCTCGCGTTCATCGAGGGCAAACGCGGCAGCGGCGATCTCGAAATCATGCCGGTCGACGAGAAGTTCCAGGCGATCGGCAAGCGTTTCTCGGTGCTCGACGACAAGAGCCTGGCCTCGGAGGTGCGCCTCTTGCCGCTGCCCGATGGAAAGATCCTCGTGGTGTCGCTGCGTGAAGGCGCCGGGGGCACGGAGCTCGTCTCGGAAGAGCTGAGCTGCGATATCGTCAAGGAATGAGCGGCTAAGCGCCCGCCTGCTTCTGCTCGAGCTCCTCCCAGCGCGAGAGCAGAATCGCAGCGCGGGCCCTCGCCTCGTCGAGCCGGCGTCCGAGCGACGCGACCTCCGCCCCACGTGACGAATACAGCGCCGGATCCGCGAGCTCCTTTTCGAGCGACGCGACCTCCCCTTCCGCCTCCTCGATCCGGGGCATGATCCCCTCGAGCTCGCGCTGCTCCGCCCAGGTGAGGCCCTTCGCCTTCGCGGCGACCACCTTCGGCGCGGGTTTGTCCTTGGCGACCCCTTTCGTTGCCGTCGCCGCGACCCGCGCCGCCTCCTCCTTCGCTGCCTCGGCCGCCGCCTTCTGCAGGAGGTAATCCTGGTGCCCGCCGGCATACCGGACGACACGGCCGTCGCCCTCGAAGACGAGCAAGCTCGTGGCGACCCGATCGAGAAACCACCGATCGTGCGTCACGACGAGCGCGCTTCCGCCATATTCGGTGAGCATCTCCTCCAGCGCCGAGAGCGTGGGCAGGTCGAGATCGTTCGTGGGCTCGTCGAGGATGAGCAAGGTATGGGCTTGCGAGAGCATCTTCGCGAGCACCACGCGCGCCCGCTCGCCGCCGGAGAGCGATTTCACGGGCTGCCTTTGCGCATGCGGATCGAACAGGAACCGCTCGAGGAACGAGCGGACCTCGATCGGCTGGCCGCCGAGCTCGATCTTGTTCCCCGCGGCCGCGACGTTGTCAAAAATGGATTTGTCCTCGTCGAGGCCGCCGCGGTGCTGATCGAAATACCCGATGCGGGTATTCTTGCCGACCACGACCTCGCCGCGCGCGGGCTCGACATCGCCGAGGATCGCCCGGAGGAGCGTGGTCTTGCCCGTGCCGTTCCGGCCGACGATCCCCACACGTTCGCCGGCCGCGAGCACGAAATCGAGATCCTTCACCAGCGTTCGGCCCGCCATCTCCAGCGAGAGCTTGCGTAACTCGAGGACCGTTTTTCCCGAAAAACTTGATTCTGCGGTGAGCTTCGCGATTCGCTCGGCGCGCGCCGGGCCCGCCTCTTTCGCGGCCTCGGCTCGCTGAATACGCGCTTTTTGCTTGGTCGAGCGGGCCTTCGGCTGGCGCCTGAGCCATTCGAGCTCGGTCCGGAGGAGGTTCTGGCGGTTTTGCTCGGTGCGCGCCTCCATCGCGAGCCGCTCCGCCTTCGCTTCGAGGTATGCCTCGTAACCGCCTTCGTACGAATACACCTTGCCGCGGTGGAGCTCCATGGTCCGGTCGACCACGCGGTCGAGCAGATATCGATCGTGCGTCACGATGAGCAGCGCACCCTTGAACTCCTCGACGAGCCAGCGTTCGAGCCACTCGATCGTCTCGGTGTCGAGATGGTTCGAAGGCTCGTCGAGGACGAGCAACGCAGGCGGTGCGATGAGCAAGCAAGCGAGCGCGACGCGGCGTTTTTCCCCGCCCGAGAGCGTGGACGTGAGCGCATCGGGGTTCGTCACGCCGACGTGCCCGAGGATCTCGTCGACCTTGTGCAGCTGATCCCAGCCGCCGAGCCGCTCGATCTGCGCCGCAGCCTCGGCTTGCTCGGCGAGGAGCGCCTCTTGATCACCCTCGCCATGGCCGAGCCGCGCGGAGATCGCCTCGTGCCGCGCCTTCGCCGAAGCCCACGGGCCGAGGCCGAGGACGACGAGCTCGCGCCCCGTTTTCCCGGGATCTAACTCCGGCTCCTGCGAGAGATACGCGACGTCCGCGCCGCGCCTCTGCGCCACCGTGCCCGTGTCGGGCTTCTCCAGGCCGGCGAGGACCCGCGCGAGCGTACTTTTGCCGCTCCCGTTCGCCCCGACGAGCCCCACGTGCTCCCCGCCGTGGATGGAAAGCGAGACGCCATCGAGGATGCGCCTCTCACCGTACGATTTTGTTAGCTCCTGCGCGACGAGGACCGGCACGGCGCCGAGCCTAGCACCGCGGCGAAGCTTCGGTGCGGTTGGAACGACGCACATTCCGTTACGTAGCCCCCGTAACGGCGCGTTGACGGGAGAAGGGCCCATCGGCTAGAGTCAGGAAAATCCTCATGGCCCACCGCTTCATCGCCGGGAAATACGAGCTCGTGCGGCAGATCGGGCGTGGAGCCATGGGCTACATCTGGGAAGCGCTCGATCTGCACCTGCGCCGGCGGGTGGCTTTGAAGCTCATGTCCCCCGACCATGTGGCCTCGACCACGGCGCGGGCCCGGTTCGACCGGGAAGCCAAGGCCATTGCGCAGCTCAAGAATCCGCATGTGGTTCAGATCTACGATTACGGCATTGACGAGGGTTCGCCGTACATCGTGATGGAGCTCCTCGAAGGCGAGGACTTCGAGAGCCGGCTCGATCGAATCGAGCGGATGCCCCTCGTCGCGCTCGTGCCCATCGTGATGCAATCCGCGCTGGGCCTCGGCGCCGCGCACGCGAAGGGCATCGTCCACCGCGATTTCAAGCCGGCGAACGTGTTCATGGCGCGCGGCGACGCCGACGAGACGGTGAAGATCCTCGATTTCGGCGTCGTGACGATGCTGACGAACCCCGAGGAGGAAGAGCCGACGGCGGACGAGCTGCATCTCACGACGGCAGGCAGCATCGTGGGGACGCCTCTTTATATGAGCCCGGAGCAGATCCGGTGCGGCGCGGTCGATCTCCGCACTGATCTGTGGTCGCTCGCCGTCCTTGCCTACCGGGCCTTGACGGGGCAACACCCGTTCCCCGGGCAATGGCTCGGCATGTTGATGGTGCGCATTTGCACCGATCCTTTCCCGCCGCCGTCGAGCATTCTGCCGGAGCTACCGCCCGAGGTGGATCGATTCTTCGAGCGCGCGCTGGCGAAGGACCCGGACAAGCGTTTCCGTTCAGCCCGGGAGTTCGCGATCGCGTTCGCCATGCTCGCCGAACGCAAAGAGCCGGGGCCGGCGAAGATCTTGGTCGTCGACGACGAGCCCGACGTCCCCCACCTCATCCGGCAGCGTTTCCGGCAGCAGATCAAGAAATCGGTCTATGACTTCGTCTTCGCGACGAACGGCGAGAGCGCGCTCGAGCAGCTCCGCAAGCACGACGACATCGACGTCGTCCTGACCGACATCAACATGCCCGGCATGGATGGGCTCACGTTCCTGTCACGTGTCGGCGACGTGAATCCGCTCGTCCGGACGATCATCGTCTCGGCCTACGGCGACATGAGCAACATCCGCACCGCGATGAACCGCGGCGCGTTCGATTTCCTCGTCAAACCGATCGATTTCAAGGATCTCGAGGTCACGATCGAAAAGACGCTCAAGCACGTGACGGAGCTGCGGACGAACGCTCGTTCCAGCGAGGAAAACACGGTCCTCCGCATGTTCGTGAGCCCGAGCCTGGTCGACCGGTTGCGGTCGAGCTCGCCGTTCGGCGCGATCGACACCTGGCAAGGCACGGTCATCTTCGTGGATCTCGCGGACTACCACGCGAGCTCGAAGGCGCAGAGCCCGAACGAGCGAGTGCGCACGCTCAATGCCAATTTCGAGGTCATCGTTCCCGCCGTGACGAACCGAGGCGGCGTGGTCGACAAGTTCCTCGGCAAGTCGATCATGGCGATCTTCCGGGGCGAAAACCACGTCGCGCGCGCCCTGGAGGCGAGCCTCGACATACGTATGCAGCTGCGCACGCTGGCCCTTCGCGCAGGGCAGGATTCGCCGTTTGGCCTCGGCGTCTCCATCGGCGTGGCGACGGGCGACATGCTCTCCGGCGAAATCGGGTCGAAGGCCTTCGGCCGGCTCGATTACACGGTCCTCGGCGAGGTCCCGCGCGCGGCGGCCATGCTCCAGTCGGCAGCCGCGAAGAACCAGATCCTGATGAACAAGGACACGTTCGACGTCGCGCGGGATTCCTTCGACTGCGTCCCGGTGCACCCCCACATGCTGGAGCCCATCGACGCCTTCGAGCTCGTGCGCCGCGCGGGCGGGGATTCCCAAGGAAAAGGCGGGCCGCATTCGATTTCGGAGACGATCGACCTGACCAACCCGTCGGGCGGCAGCGGCGGCGGGTCGAACGGCGGCGGCGCGCTCATCTGAAGGAACGGATCGGCGGGGCGCGCGTGACGGCCCGCCGAGCGATCCCTTGGTGCTCAAAACATCCGAGGTCGTTTACGGATTCGGGTAGCGCGTCGCCTCGCGCTCCTTTCGCATCTTGCGGTGCTTCAGCTCGGGCGACTCGGCGACGGCCATGCCGATGAGGCGGAAGCCCTCGATGAAGTGCTTGAGGCCGATCCGGATGAGCTCGGGGCTCACCTCGCCCACGTCGGGATACCCGCGCCCCTCGGCGTCCGGGTGCACGTTGCTCCAGTTCGCGAAGAGCCGGCCCCACTCGCTGCCGAGCACGCTCTGCACGTTCTTCTGCGCGTACATCGGGTACCAGAACATGTCGTGGTACGCGACCGACGCGACGTAGGCCCACGGCGCGAGCCACGTCTTCAGCGACCACTCGATCGGCTTCTTCAGTGGGCCCCAGTAGATGCGGTGCTGGTTTCGCGAGGCGAAGGTCATCTCCTTGAACGGGCCCTGGAAGTTCCACTTGTCGTTGAGCGCGTCGACGTCGCCGACGATCTCGATGTCGCGCACGTCGCCGCAGCCGAGGCCGAGGTCGTGGGCGAGACGCACGAACTTCAGATCACGCAACGGATCGAAGCCCATGAGCTTGCCCGCCACCGCGTCGATCGCGACCTGATCGGCCGACGCGAGGATCACGTTCTTCACGTGCGGGATCATGCAGCGCGGCCCGGGGCCGTCGCCGGCGAAGGTCCCATCCATCACGGCGAAGACGCCGCGGTGGATCTTCTTCTGGATCATCAGAAGATCGACGAGCGTCTCGTGGATGACCGGGTGCGTCCAGTGGCGGTGCTCGTTCAAGAGGCCGCCGAACGCGTTCTTCATCGCGCCCGTCGTCGTCGTGAAGATGTGCGTCTTCACCGTGGGCAGGTGGATGATGTTCTCGCCGATGAAGCGCTTCGGGATGCTGAAGCCCTTCGGGTAGACATCGTTCAGGCAGAGGAACTTCTTCGTCAGATCACCGACGGCGTCGCGCACGTCGATCCACTCCTCGCCTTCGTAGAGGTGGACGTTGCGCAGGCCGTGGGCCTCGACGACGTCGATCTGCTTGTTTTCACGCTCGCCGAGGTGCGCGTCGATCACGACCGTGCGGTTGTGGCAAGCGTGGATCAGGTCCTTCGCGTACCCATCGCGCTGCATCGCGCGGATGACGCCCTCGAGCTGCCAGGGCACGGTCGACGAGCCTGGGAAGAAGAAATGCCAGGAGATGTTGACCTTGAGGGCAGTGTCCGCGTCCTTGGCGACGACGTCCTGGTAGCCCGCCAGGTTCATCAGGCGGTGGTAGTCCTCGAGGACCGTCGCGGGGGACGTCCGCAGGATCGCGACTTTCGACTTGCTCATGAACTCCTCGGCGCTGAGGGGCGTGCATATAGCATGGGGGGCCGACCTGGCCGCCGATGCCGCCCAGGCCGTTGCAGATCTCTCCCGGTATGGGTAGGATCCGGTTCCAAGACGAGCCGAAGTGGCGGAATGGCAAACGCGGTGGATTCAAAATCCACTGTCCTCACGGGCTTGTGGGTTCGAGTCCCACCTTCGGTACCGAGTTCGTCGCTGCGGGTCCGCATCCGCGCCAAAAAGAGGCTGATTTGAAGCGGGGGAAGGCTCGTTCGGGGATGGAGCCGCTCTTCGCGGTGCTGTCCCGCGAACGGGGCATCGCGCCGCCTTCGGACACGTCGCGTTCGCCCGTCCACGCACGCGACTGGGAGGCGGCCGTGGGATCGCGGATCGCGGCGCGGGCGCAGCCGGTCAAGCTCGAGCGCGGCGTGCTTCACGTGCGTGCAGCGAGCTCGACGTGGGCGCAGGAGCTGTCGATGCTCTGCGGACCCATCCTGGAGCAACTGAAGGCGCGCGGCGTCGCGGTCGAGTCCCTCCGCTTCCGCGTGGGCTCCGTGGAGCCGCCCGCGCGCGAGAAGACGCGTCACGACGTGCGTACTTCGCCGCCGGCCGTGAAGCTGCCCGAGGCGCTCGCGGCCGAGATCGAGCACGTCGCCGACGAGGCGCTGCGCGAGGCGATCCGGTACGCAGCGTCGAAGAACCTCGGCTGGCAACGCGTACGCGAGGCACGCGCGCCCACGCACGAGGCGCCGAAGCCCGCGACGCCTACGACGACGCGAGCCGCTCGAGGCCCTCGACCCGCTGCACCAGGAAACGCTCCGCCGGACCGAGCTGCGGCGCCACCTTCTGCAGCTCCGCGACGTACGCGCGGATCATCTTGATGTCGTAGCCCTTCGCCTTGCGCACGATCGTGTAGAGCTCGTCGATCACCGAGCCGGGAAGCGGCGCGCTGATCGTCGTGTAGAGATCGAAGACGTAGTCGATCCACGATCCCTTCCCCGTCGCAGCAGCGAGGCGCGCGGCGTAGAGCGCGGCATACTCGGCGACGCCGCCCTTCGGACGCTGGCCGACCTTGGCGCGCTTCAAGATGCCTTGCAGGAGCGAGGCGAGGATCCGTTCGGCCTCGTCCGCGCGCCCCATCGCGAGCGCCTTGTCCGCGACGCCGCAGAGGAGACGCACCGACTGGAAACGCCTCGACGTCTCCGATCGACCGAGCCGGAGATCGACCTCTCCCTTCGAGTCGATCGCCGCAGCCTCGATCGAGGCATGGATCTCGGCGACCTGCATGCCGCCGATCGTCTGCATCGCGCGGCGGTGCTCCTCGTCCGCGAGCGGGCTCGAGCGCGGCTCGTCGGTCTTGTAGATGATGATCTCCTGGTTGCCGATGCGGATCTTGTCGCCCGGCACGAGCTCGCGTGGACCCTCGATACGCACGCCGTTGACGAGCACGCCGTTGCGGCTGCCGAGATCCTTCGCGGTGACGCCGGTCGAGCCCACGACGAGCGCGGCGTGCTTGCGCGACACGAGCGGATCATCGACCGCGAGCTGGCACTCGGGCCCACGTCCGACGACGAACTCCCCGTACGGGAGCTCGAGGTCATGCGCGAGGTAGCGGATCCTGAACGGCATGTCGCAACCTCACTTGAGCCCCCCGAGGCGCTCCAGGCCCTCGAGTCGTTGCTGCACGAACCGCTCGCTGGGACCGAAGCTCGACGATCGGCTCCGCAACGACTCGGTGTACGCCCGCATCTTGCCCATGTCGAGCGTCTTGACCTTGCGCACTGCCGAGTAGAGCTCGTCGACGACGGTGCCCGGCACGAGCTGATCGATGCGCGCGTAGAGATCGAAGATGTAGTCGATCCAGAGGCCTTTCCCCGTCGCCGACGCGAGCTTCGCCGCGTAGATGGCCGCCGTCGACGCGAGGTCGAGCGGAGGCTCCTTTCCATCACGCGCCTTCTGCAAGACGTCGTTGAGCGAGCGCAGGAGGATGCGTTCTGCCTCCTCGGCGCGACCCATCGCGAGCGCCTTGTCCGCGACGCTGCCGATCAACGAGAGCGCGTTGACGTGTCGATCCGGCTGCGCGGCCGCGCCCACCGCGAGGTTCGCGCTGCTCACGCTCGGCGTGGGCATCGAGCTCGGCGACGACGCGAGGCCGGGCGTCGTGTAATCGCTCCAGAAATCCTCGCGCGTGTCGTAGCCCTCGGCGCCCACCACCGTGGGCACGCGTGCCGAGCGCGCGGCGCTGCGCGGATGTCCGAACGCGATCGACTCGGGCACACTCACGAGGCCCTCTTCGGCGACGTTCTCGAGCACCATCTCCTGCCCGCCGATCGTGATGTGATCGCCGTGCACGAGCTGGCGCGGTCCATCGATCTTCGCGCCGTTGACGCTCACGCCGTTGCGGCTGCCGAGATCCTCGATCGACACACCGTCGCCGCGCACCGTGAGAATCGCGTGTCTGCGGGACACGAGCGGATCATCGAGCGCGAGCTGGCAGTCGGCGCTGCGGCCGACGACGAACTGGCCTAGCGGCACTTCGAGCTCGTGCGACAGATACCGCAGTCGGACCGCCATGTTCGAGCCATACCAATGGCACAGAACGCCGTCAAAGCGGCTCTTTTCGGTCCGGCTGCCCCGCGCCCCGAAAGAAGCCCCGCCCCGGGCTGGAGCCCTCCTCGGACAGAACACGCATCAGGAACAAGAGCAGCCGCGGGTGCGACAACAGACCGTAAATCGTCAGCTTTTCGTCAGCCATCGCACGCGCAACATCCCACAATGTCGCACCGCCTTCGGACGTGCGTGTGAACACCTTTGGCAGCCGCAACCGGCGCGAGAGGCCGATGTTCGCCAGGCGCCGCAGCACGACCTCGTCCCCGCACAGGGTCACGGAGGGGATCCCCACCGTGCCGTCGTGGATCGTGAGCCGGCCGTGATCGAAGCGCATCGTGAGCGTCTGCGTCGTGTCCTGCGCCACGACGAGCACCGAGCCACGCAGCGCGCGAAAGTCGTTCTGCTTCCTGGCGGAGCGGGCGACGTTCTGCCGGATCCGGTCCGCGAGCAGGACGGCGAGGGGGTTTTCTTCCGTGCCTTCGGCGAGGTCGATGATCGGGTCCACGGTGCCACTCGTTACGGAGATTTGCCGGCCGAGATCGCCGACGCGCCGATGTCCGTCCGGAAGTGCGCGCCCTCGAACGAGTTGTGCCGCGCCGCCTCGTACGCGCGTTCCCGTGCAAGGGCGATCGAGGCCCCCACCGCCGTCACCGCGAGCACGCGCCCACCCGCGGTGACGATCCCCTCGCTCGACCTCTTCGTGCCCGCGTGATGCACGATCACGCCCGGCACCTTCGCCGCCTCGTCGAGGCCCGTGATCACGTCCCCGGCGCGCGGCGTCCCCGGATATCCCGCCGCCGCGAGCACCACGACCACCGCGCTCCGCCCCGGCGCGACGCGAACCGCCGTGGGATCGAGCTTGCCGCTCGCGGCCGACGCGCACAACGCCGCGAGGTCACCGTCGAGCAACGCGACGAGCGCCTCGCACTCCGGATCGCCGAAACGCACGTTGTGCTCGAGCAGGACCGGAACCCCCGACGGCGTGATCATGAGCCCCGCGAAGAGCACGCCCCGGAAAGGCCGGCCCTCCGCGCGCATGCCGTCGATCGTCGGCCGCAAGATTTCCCGCTCGACCCGCGCGAGCAGCTCCGGCCCGACGTCGGGCGACGGCGCGAACACGCCCATGCCGCCCGTGTTGGGCCCCTCGTCGCCGTCGAAAATACGCTTGTGATCACGGGCGACCGGCAACACGAGGAGCGCGGTTCCATCCGTGACGGCGAGGACGCTCGCCTCCACGCCGGAGAGCGCCTCCTCGATCACCACGACGCGCCCCGCATCGCCGAAACGTCGCTCGACGAGCATGGAGCGCGCCGCCTCGATCGCTTCCTCCTCGGACTGCGCGACGACCACGCCCTTGCCTGCGCACAGGCCATCGGCCTTCACCACGACGGGCGCGCCGCGCCGCCGGATCTCCGCCTCCGCGGTGGCCATGTCCGTGACGATCTCGAAATCCGCCGTGGGGATCCGGTGCCGCGCGGCGAACTGCTTCATGAACGCCTTCGAGGCCTCGAGCCTCGCGGCCTCCTGGCTCGGCCCGAAGACCGCGATCCCCGCCGCGTGCAGCGCGTCCACGACCCCCGCGCAGAGCGGACCTTCGGGGCCCACGACGACGAGGTCCACGTCCTCACGACGCGCGAGCTCGACGACGTCCGCGGGCTCGAGCCGCGCGTCCTCGATGCGCCGGATGGACGCCCAGCCGGCCCCATCTTCCTCGACGGTCCCCGCGTTGCCGGGCGCGACGAGGACCTCTGCCGTCGTGGTCGACCGCGCGAGCGCCCTCGCCAGCGCGTGCTCGCGTGCGCCCGAGCCGAGCACGAGCACCCTCCGTAAAGCTCGATCCCTCACGGCGCGGCCGCTACCACGCGCCCCGGCCTCGCGCGAACGAAAAGTCGCCCCCCACCGGGCGAGCGCGTGTCCTCGTATCTTTTTTCGGACAGGCTCTCGACAGTCCCGTTTCGATGGAGTACGATTGCTCCCGTTCGGGATTCGTCCCGTTGTGGGTCCGCCGACAGCGCACCGTGAACCCCGCCAGGCCCGGAAGGGAGCAACGGTAGCGGAAAGCGGGTGTGGCGGGCCCTTTTGCTTTTTGTCCCTGGTCAACCTGCGGGGGTTGCTCTCCCGACGACTGGCCGTACGCTACGGTCGTCGTGGATTTTCTGTCCCCGGGCAACGACGAGTCGCGCGAGAGCCGTGTGTTCCGGTGGGTGGCGTTGGTCGCGTCCGCCGCGCTCGTCGCCGCGGGCCTCCGGTTTGCCGTACGGGAGCCGCTCTTCGCGGCCGCGGTCGTCGGCATCGTGGTCGCAGCCGTGCTCGGCCGGTGGCTTTCACGCAGGCGGCTGCGTCGCGTGCTCCGCTCGGGCGACGTCATCGCGGTCTTGCGGAGCTGGACCGGCGCGCTCGATCGCATCCCTTACCCGGCCACGATGGCGCCCCTCATGGCGGCCACCGCGTTTGCTGCGTGCGGCTGGATCGACAAGGCACGCGCCGCGCTCGCCGCTGCGGAACGAGGTCCGGTGTGGGAAGCGGCCCTCGAACATCGCCTCTTCCTCGACACGCTCCTCCTCACGTTCGAGGGCGATCGCGACGCCGCGCTCGATCAGGCCCGCCGCCTCGTCCGTTTGCCTTTGCCTCGCTCGCGCGGCGTGCTCCGGGATCGCGTCCTCGCCCTCCGTTCGGCCGCCGTCGCGTTTGCCCGCGCCTTCGCTCACCAGAGCGAACCCGGCGACGACGTGCTCCTCGAACGAGCCAGCGAGAACAGCCCGCTCGTCTTCTGGGCGATGCGTTATGCGGCCGCCATCGTGGCCATCGACCGC
The DNA here is from genome assembly GCA_031374535.1 of Polyangium sp. (in: bacteria). GTDB lineage: Bacteria > Myxococcota_A > Polyangia > Polyangiales > Polyangiaceae > Polyangium. The sequence continues at coordinate 23,144 of JANMGF010001290.1, read as the reverse complement.
GGCGACAACCCCAAGGCCACGCGCCTGCTCGCCGGCGCCCCGCCCTGGCCGGAGGAGTCCATCTTCCGCACCTTCCACCTCGAGATCGAAGAGCACACGCGCCCCGCGGCATCGACCTGATCATGCGCATCCGAGGAGCACGCGAGGTCGTTCGGCAGCCGTTCGGCCGTCATGCTAGAGCGAGCGTTTCATGAGCGCCCTCGAAGTCTTCAAGCATGCCGATAGCTGGGTGAGCCTCGCGACGCTCACCGGACTCGAGGTCGTCCTCGGGATCGACAACATCGTCTTTCTCACGCTCACGACGAACAAGCTGCCGGAGAAGCAGCAGCCCGCGGCGCGCACGCTTGGCCTCGCGCTCGCGCTTTTCATGCGCGTCGGCCTGCTCTTCGCGCTGAGCTGGGTGATGGGCTTGACGGCCGATCTCTTCGTGCTCCTCGGCCATGCGTTTTCCACGCGCGACCTCATCCTGCTCTTTGGTGGCCTCTTCCTGATCGCGAAGAGCACGCATGAGATGTTCGAGCGGCTCGAGATCGACCCCGGGGCGGACGGAAAACCCGTCAAGCACATGTCGTTCTCCTTCGCCGTCGCGCAGATCGTCCTGCTCGACATCGTCTTCTCGCTCGACTCCGTCATCACCGCCGTCGGCATGGCGCAGCACTTGACCATCATGGTGACGGCCGTGGTGATCGCCGTCTTCGTGATGCTCCTCTTCGCCGGGGCGATCGGCCGCTTCGTCAACCGTCACCCGAGCATGCGGATCCTCGCGTTGAGTTTCCTCCTGCTCATCGGCGTGTTGCTCGTCGCCGAGGGCATGCGCCAGCACATCAACAAGGCCTACGTCTACTTCGCGATGGCCTTCTCGCTCGGCGTAGAGCTCATCAACATGAAGCTCCGCGGCAGGCAGCAAGCGCCCGTCGAGCTGCACAACCGCTACGAGGATCAAACGCCGTGAAGTACGCTGCGTGCGTCGCGGCGCTCGCCGCTTCAGCCTTCGCCCTCGCAGGTTGCCCCGAGGGTTCCGCCATGAACGCGCAAGACGCGGGTACGGGGTCGCCCGTCGATGCGGGCGCCTCGGATGCGCAGAGCGCTGCGGCTGCATCGCCCTCATCCGTGCCTGCCGCGCCCTCCGCGGGGACGCGCGACGAGCGTGCTTCGATGGAGCTGCTTCAGCTCACGCTCACCTCGAACGTGCAGAAGAAGGAGCCCGTCGACACGCTCGAGGTCGCGACCCCAGGGACACGCGTCTACGCGCACCTCAAGCTGCGCAACCGTGCGACGGACAAGCGCAAGGTGCACGTCGACTTCCTCGTCAACGGCAAGATGCGCACGCAGCTCGACCTCGACGTCGAGCCTTCGTGGTCGTACCGCACGTGGGGCTACAACACCGTGCAAGCCGGCGACACCGGCGAGCTCGAGGTGCGTGTCTTCGACGACGGCGGCGCGACGCTCGCCACGGCGCGGCTACCCATCAAGGCCAAAGCCAAGTAGGCGCCGCGCACGTGGCACGCGGGTTCGTTCAGCCGCAGCGCCTCCAGTGCAGCCGCAGCACCTCGACGCCCCACATCGACCGGAGTCGGATGCTGCCCGAGCCCGAGGGGTTGCCCATCGCGTTCACGCGCACCTCGGTCTTGATGGCGAGGGCCCGCGGCGAGCCGCACGCCGAGAACGGACCCACGGGCGCCGACGGCTCGCGCTCCGCGAAGTAACGACGGCCCAGCGGACCGCGGAACATGATGTCGAGCGGCGTGATCGACGTCTCACCCTGGAAATATCGTTCGACCTGCAACGATGCCGTGACGCCGGGGTCGAGCTCGACGTATCCGCGATATCCGAGCTCGCTCGAGACGGCGTACGAATAGCCAGGCGAATGGTCGAGATCGATCAGGACCTGGCAAAACGTTCGTCCCTCGGCGAGCGACACGCCGGGCCCCGCGGACGCGTTGAGTGAACCGTCCAGGAGAAAGATCCGATCCCGCTCCGGGTTCAAAACCGCCCGCACCGCTCCTTCCGGGCAACCCGTCCCGCCGGCCACGACGGACCGCAAAGAGACCTGCGGCGGCGCCTGGGCCTCCGCGATCGCAGGCACGACGAGGATCGGCAGGCCGAGCGTCAACAACACCCGAGCTAACGTCTTTTTCATGGTTTCCTCCCCCTGGGGCCCGTGCCCCGGCTCGATGCATGGCGGCGCTGCTCGGACGCGCCGAGCGTCGCCGAAAACGGCCGGGCCCTTGCAGGTCCCGGCCGTGAGCACTTCGAGCCGATCGAGCCCATCGGCAAGGCGTGTTGCGGGGTGCTCGTCCGACGCCGCGCCGGGATTTTCGGTCGAAAACCGATTCACTGGTTCGACGTCATCCTTCCCCTCGGCGTACACTCCGCGCCATGAGTCGCGAAGTCGACGCTCCGCTCCGCTCCGACGTTCGTTTCCTCGGCCGCTTGCTCGGCGAGGTGCTCGTGGAGCAGGAAGGCGAAGGGCTTTTCTCCGTGGAGGAGGTCATCCGCAAGCTCTCGATCCGGAGGCGGCGCGGGCCACGCACCGGGCGGGCGGAGGCGCAGAAGGAGCTCGTCCGGCTCCTCGAAGCTCTGCCGATCGAGCAGGCGGAGCCCGTTCTTCGTGCTTTTTCGATGTATTTCCGTCTCGTCAACATCGCCGAGCAGCACCACCGCATCCGACGCGCGCGGGCGCACGCGAGTCAACCCGGCGAGGCCCCGCAGCGCGGCTCTCTCGCCGCCGTGATGCTGACGGCGAAAAAGGCGGGCGTCTCCGCCGAGGCCATGCGTGAGGCCCTCGCGCGGCTCGAGGTGACGTTGACCCTGACGGCGCATCCCACGGAGGCGGCGCGGCGCACGGTGCTCGAAAAGCTCTACCGCATCGCCCGAAGGCTGGAAGAGCGCGACCGATGCCGCCTGCTCCCTCGCGAGGAGGAAGAAGCGCGCGCGGCCATCCGCGAAGAGATCACCGTGCTGTGGCAGACGGACGAGGTGCGTCGGGAAAAACCGACCGTCGGCGACGAGGTGAAAAACATCCTCTGGTACGTCGAGGAGATCCTCTGGGACCTCTTGCCCGAGCTGCCCCAGGAGCTCGGGCGTGCGTTCGAGCGTGCTTATGGTGAGCCTCTCGGGGCGCTGCCGATGCCGCTGCGGATTCATGCCTGGCCCGGCGGCGACATGGACGGCAATCCCAATGTCACGCCCGAGGTCGTCGAGGACGCGCTCCGGGCCTATCGCGCGCGTGGGCTCCGGCGCTGGGTCGGGGCCGTGCGCGAGCTTGGCGGTGCGCTCTCGCAATCGACGCGGCACGTGCGTGTTCCCGACGCGCTGATCACCTCGCTCGCGGACGACGCGCTGGCCATGCCCGCCATTGCGGCGCTGGAAGGCACGCAAACCGAAGGCGAGCCGTGGCGACGCAAGCTGCGTTTCGTGGAAGCGCGACTCGTAGCCGCGCTCGAACGGGTGGAGCAGGAGCGCGCGACGGCCCGGCAACGCACGACGCGGCTCGGAAGCGTGCCTCCGCCTCCCCGCGGCCTCGTGCCCGTCGGAACACACGCCGAGCTCGGCGCCGCCTATCGAACGGGCGAGGAGCTTCATCACGACCTCTTGCTCGTCGCCGATACCTTGCGCGAGGCCAATGCGTCGAATGCGGGCGAACGCCAGGCGCGGGCCCTCGCCGAACGTGTCCGGGTCCTCGGCCTCTCCATGGCGGAGCTCGAGCTCCGGGCCCCCGCGGAGGACGCCGTACAAGCCGCAGCGTGGCTCTCCGGCGGTGGTGACGAGACGCCCGGCGCCGCGCGCCTGCTCGCAGCGCTTCGCAAGCTCGCCGAGGCCCAGAACGAATTCGGTGAGCGCGCGAGCCGCACCCTCATTCTCTCGATGACCCAGCGCGCCGAAGACCTCCTCGCGGCCCTCACGCTCGCGCGAGCCGCCGGGCTTTATAGCGCCGACAAACACGCCGCCACGATCGACATCGTACCGCTCTTCGAAACCCACGACGCGCTCGTCGCCGCGCCGAACATCCTCCGCGCCCTCCTCGCGCACCCGGAGTATCGACGCCACCTCGCGGCCCGCGGCACGCAGGAGGTGATGGTCGGCTACAGCGATTCTGGCAAGGAGGTCGGCCTGCTCGCGGCGGCCTTCGCGCTCCGCAAAGCCCAGGAGGAGCTTACCTGGGTCTCGCGCGAGGCGGGCATTGCTTTGCGGGTCTTCCACGGCCGCGGCGAATCGGTCGCGCGTGGTGGTGGCCCTTCGCAGCAGGCGATCCTCGCGCTCCCCGCGGGCAGCGTCGCCGGGCATTACAAGGCCACCGAGCAGGGCGAGGCCCTCGACCACAAGTATGCGCGCCCCGAATTGGCCCTGCGCACGCTCGAGCTCGTCGTCGGTGGCGCCTTGCTCCACACGCTGGGCGCCGAGGAGCGCCCCTCCGAGGAGGACGAGCGTCGTTATGCGGAGGCCTTCGAGGAGCTCGCCGAGGAGGGCCGCCGCGCCTATCGCGCCCTCGTCTGGGAGCACCCCCGCTTCGTCGATTTCTTCACCACGGCGACCCCGCTCGACGAGATCGCGCGCTTGCCGATCGGCTCGCGACCGAGCAAACGCAAGGCGGGCGGCCTCGAATCACTCCGAGCGATCCCCTGGGTCTTCGCCTGGACGCAGACGCGCGCCATCCTGCCCGGCTGGTATGGCGTGGGCAGCGCGCTCGACGCGCTCGCGAAGCGTGAGGGCGGTGAAGAGCTGCTCGTCGAAATGGTGAAGCGCTGGCCCTACTTCCGGACCGTGCTCGACAACGTGCAAATGGTGCTCGCGAAGAGCGACATGGAGATCGCCGCCCGTTACGCCGCCCTGGCCGAGCCCGCCGCCCGCAAGGCGATCTGGCCCCTCATCAAGGCCGAGCACGCGCGCACGGTGGGATGGATCTCGCGCCTCTTCGGCGTGAAACGGCTCCTCGACGGAAACCCCACCTTGCAGAGGTCGATCGACCTGCGAAACCCCTACGTGGATCCGATGTCGTTCTTGCAAGTCGCGCTGCTCGGCAGGAAACGCGCGGGGGACTCGCATTGCGACCGGGCGATCCTGCTCTCCATCAACGGGATCGCCGCGGGAATGCGCAATACGGGCTGAGGACGCTCAGAACAGCCGATTTCCATCGAGATCACATCCGGGCTCCCCCGGCAGACACTTTCCGCCCGGCTTCGGCGTATCATTCTGCTTCGTCGTGGTCGTCGTACGCACCTGGCTCCGCGGCGTCGTCTCGTTCGTGATGGACTTCGCTTCGAGCTCGCTCGCCCGACGCTTCGCCTCCGCGAGCTTCGCCGCGGTTTCGTCGATACGCTTGCCGTTCTCATCGATCCTCGCGCGGAGCCTCGCCGCCTCCTCGCGTTGCGCCGCAGCCTCGGCCGATTGGGTCAGGAGCAGGGCCTCGTTCTCCGGCTTGATCTTGCCGAAATACAGGCCCACGCCGCCGCCGATCAGCGTCACGGCCGCGAGCACCGACGAGATGAGGGCGCGCCGCAATCGCTTCTTCTTCTGATCGTCGCGCAGCGCCGCGAGCGCCAGGTCGTGCGCCTCGGAGGTACGCATCATCTCGAGCCGGGCTTGCGTCTCGACCTCGACGCGGGCGCGCTCGATGGCGGCCAGCCGAAGGGCCTCGAGCCGCGCCGCCTCCTCACGCTCTGCTGCCGCTTTCCGCGCCTTTTGCTCCGCCTCGGCCTGGGCCTTGCGTAACACGGCCTCCGCCTCGCGCCGCGCCGCCTCTTCACGGGCGATTCGCTCGGCCTCGGCCTGTGCCCGCGCGGCCTCTTCTTCCGCGCGCACGGTCTCCTCGTGCAGACTCATGAGCTGGTTCAGCGAAAAAAGAACGGAATTGTCTCGCGTGGCGGACATGGGGGCGGCCTCCCTCAGGTTGCAATGGATCACGACATCGACGAGGCACGCTTTCGGGCGCCGTCTCGTCGAGCGCACCGATTGGACGCGCGCTCCTCATGGAACTTTGAACCCACCCGGTACATTTTTCGCTGGTCGGGTTCGGACGGAAGACGCTCGGGACGGGCGCGAAAGAGGAGGGGCGTACATGTCTTGAATGTGCGCCCCCTCGCCGCTACCAGTGGGAAATGCCCGACGCCCTCGCCCAGGCCTCCTTGCCCAAGCTCACCTTGATCGTGCTGGCCTTTTTCCTGGGGATGACGCTCTTCAACGTCTCGATCGGGTTCGCGCTCGAGCGGTGGCTCCCGCGCCGCCGCATTTTCGACGTGCCGCTCGCGGAGGGGCAGTACCGCTTCGAGCTCGTGGGGAACGTCGTCTTTCTCGTGGTGGCCGTGACGACCTTCACCGCCGTGCTCGCCTCGGGTGTCGTGCGCCTCGGCCCGTCCTCGCTCCTGCGCGACGGCCTCACGTTCCTCGCGCTGACCATCGGATTCCAGGTCTTTTATTACGGAATGCATCGGGCCATGCATCACCGGGCGCTCGTGCGTTTTCACCGCTGGCATCACCGCTCCCACGTGACGACGCCCCTCACCGGCCAATCGATGAGCTTCGTCGAGGCCTGCGGCTGGATGGTGGGGTATGCCGGGCTGCCGCTCCTGATGTCGTACGTGGCGCCGATCGGCTTCTGGGGTTGGCTCGGGTATCTCGTGGTCAACGTGGGAGGCAACATCGTCGGGCACGCGAACGTGGAGCTCTCGCGCGGGGTCGCCGGCCTCCGGTGGCGCTCGCTCAATGCCAATGCTTTCGTCTATCACGCGCTCCATCACGCCCGCTGGACAGGCCATTACAGCTTCCAGGCCGCGACGATGGATCGGCTCTTCGGCACCGAATGGAAGGACTGGCCGGCCCTCGTCCAGCGTGTCCTCGACGGTCGCCCGCTCCGGAGCCTGAAGGAAAAGGGCTGACCGGAACATCCGGGCCCGCCGGACGCACGAACGCGGCCCTGGATTGCTGCTCTTTCGTGCCTGCCAAACGCAGATCGGATAGGCTGCTCGGCGTGCCGTCCAAGACCCCCGAGAAGCCGATGCGCGTGCCGGTCCCGCCGGCCCCGCCGCGACCTGCTCGCCCCTCCGTCGATACGACGTCCCCGGACGAGCCCGAGATCTCGGACGCCGAGATCGCCTCTTTTCGCGCAGCTCCCGCGCCCCCTCCCGGGCCCCCTCCCCCGCCTCCCGCCCAGCGCCCCGCGCTCACGCCCGAGGCCGCGCTCCCTGTCGTCTCCCGGTTGGCGTATGCCGTCAGCGGCGTCTTCGCCGAGGGAGGGATCGGCCGGATCCTGAAGGCGCGCGATACGCGGCTCGGACGGACCGTCGCCCTGAAAGAGCTGCTCTCCGAGGACGAGGTGGAGGGAGAGCGGTTCGTGCGCGAGGCGATGATCACCGCGCGCCTGCAGCACCCCTCGATCGTCCCGGTGCACGAGGCAGGTCGCTGGCCCGGCGGCGAGCCGTTCTTTGCGATGAAGTTCATTTCGGGCAAGCCGCTCGGGGACGTCATGAACGAGGCGACGACCCTCGAACAACGCCTCGCCCTCCTGCCCCACCTCATCGCCGTGGCCGACGCGATGGCGTATGCCCATAGCCAGCGTATCGTCCATCGCGACCTCAAGCCCGCCAATATCCTCGTGGGTCAGTTCGGCGAGACCGTGGTCATCGATTGGGGCCTCGCCAAGGACCTCAACGAATCGCTCGAGGAGCCCCTGTCCGGGAGGCCGAGACCGGCGTCGGAGGAGAAGTCCAAAAGCCGGAGCGCCCATTTGACGACCGTCGGCTCGATCATGGGGACCCCGGCGTACATGCCTCCCGAGCAAGCCTCCGCCAAGCCGGTGGACGAGCGCGCCGACGTCTATGCGATTGGCGCCCTCCTTTACCGTGCCCTTGCCGGCAAGGCGCCGTACGAGGGCGACGACGTGATCGACGTGGCCATCAAGGTGCTCGAAGCGCCGCCCGTGCCCCTCGCGGAGCGGCAAAAAGGGATTCCGGGGGATCTGCTCGCGATCGTCGAGAAAGCCATGGCCCGCGAGGCGGCCGATCGATATCCGACGGCGAAAGAGCTGGCGGAAGACCTGCGGCGTTTCCAGATGGGCCAGTTCGTCGCCGCGCATCGGTATTCGAGGGGAGAGCTCATCCGGCGTTTCGTGCGCCGCCGCCGCACGCCGTTGCTGGTGGGGCTCGCCGGGCTCGTGCTGCTCTCGGCGCTCGGCATCGTGAGCCTCCAGCGCATCATCCAGGAGCGAAACCGGTCGCAGAAGAGCGAGGCCGAGGCGCAACAGCAGAAGGCCGAGGCCCAGGCGCAAAGGATCGATGCTCAGGAGAAGCAGGCCGAAGCGACGAAACGCGCCGACGAGCTCACGCTTTCGCAGGCCCGCGGCCTCATGGATCGGGATCCGAGCCAGGCCATTGCGTGGCTGAAGACGCTCTCGCCGAAGAGCCCACGCTGGTCCGCGGCGCGCACGCTGGCGGCCGACGCTCAATCGCGCGGCATTGGCAAGGTCTTCCGGGCGCACTCCGGCGGGATCAACACCGTCGCCTTCGCGCCCGACGGGCGCACCATTGCCACGGCGAGCGACGACCGGTCCGTGCGGCTCTGGGACCTCGAGACTGGCACGCACAAGGTCCTCGCGGGGCACGGCGACGAGGTATGGGCCGCGGCCTTTTCACCGGATGGAAAGCTCCTCGCGACCGGCGGCAAGGACAAGACGGTCAGGCTCTGGGATTTCGCGGCCGGCTCTTCGCGTGTCCTCTCCGGCCACGAGCAATGGCTGACCAGCATCCGGTTCTCGCCGGACGGACAATGGATCACCTCCCAGGGCCTCGGCGACGGCGTCTTTTTGTGGAACGTCGCCGCCGGGACGGGCAAACGAATCGCCGTGACGCCCGGCAACGAAATGAGCCGCGGCGCGGTCTTCTCCGCCGACGGCCGCATGCTCGCATTCGTGGAAAAGGGCCAGCTCGTGCTCTGGGACCTCGCGACCGGGACGAGCCGCACGTTCCCAGGGCAAACCTCGCCTTGCTCCAGCATTGCCTTCTCGGCCGACGGAAAACTCATCGCCACCGGCGGCGCCTCCGGCTCGGTGCAGCTCTGGAGCGCGGCGAAGGGAATGGCCCGCGCCTTCAGCGGCCATACCAGGGAAGTCACCGCCCTCTCGTTTCTGCCAGATGGAAGCGCCTTGGTCTCCGGCTCGAAGGACCGTTCGGTGCGTCTGCTCGATTTCGCGACCGGCGCGAGCCGGATCGTCGGGCAATATGGCGGCGAGATCAAGACGATCGCGCTCTCGCCCGACGGCAAGCAGGTCGCCGCGGTGGGGCAGGACCGCAATGTGGTGTTGTGGGACGTCGGCAATGGCCAGCGCAGGACGCTCGGCGGTTTCCAGGACTGGCTCGGCTTGCACGGCGTTTCCTTTTCGCCGGACGGCAAGCGCCTCGCCGCGGCGGGATTCGACCAGACGATGCGGGTGTGGGAGCTCGGCACGCGTATCGACCGGGTGGTCGGCGAGCACGAGGCCGCGGCGACGACCGCCACCTTCATGCCCGATGCCAATCGCGTCGTTTCGGCCGGTGACGATGGCACCGTGCGCCTCTTCGACCTCGTGGCCGGCGCGCCGAAGGTCCTCGTCAAACATGACGGAAAGGTGAACGATCTCCGCATCTTCCCGGACGGCAAGGCCATCGCCTCCGCCGGCGAGGACGGCACCGTGCGTATCGCTCCCCTTGCAGGCGACCCGCCCCAGATTCTCCGCGGTCATGCGGGGCGTATCGCGCGGATCGCTCTTTCGGCAGACGGAAAACGCCTCGCTTCCGGCGGCGCGGACAGGAAGGTCCGGCTCTGGGACGTCGCGACCGGAAAAGCGGAGATTCTTTTCGAGCACGACAAGCCCGTGGAGGCGCTCGCCTTCTCGCCCGACGGCGAGGCCCTCGCGTCCGGCGGCGCCGATAACAGCGTGCATTTTTATCGCTTTTCGACCCGCGAGGTGAAGACGCTCGGCACCTACGAACGCCCGGTCCGCGCCGTCGCCTTCTCGCCCGACGGAAAAACGCTGATCTCGGGCAGCATGGACCATACGATTGGCCTCTGGAACGTGGCGAGCGGCGAGGGTCGGGTGATCGACGCGAGCGGCAATGGCGTCACGGGTCTCGTGTTTTTCCCGGACGGCGCCACGTTCGCGTCGCTCGGGTCTGAGCCCTCGGTGCGTCTCTGGGAGACGGCGACCGGAAAACCCCGCGGAATCCTGCGCGGGCACGGCAAAACCGTGGAGAGCCTTTCGGTCTCCGCCGACGGAAAACGTATCGCTTCGGCAAGCCTCGATGGCACCGTGCGTATCTGGGATCTCCAGAGCCAGGAGGATCGACAGCTCGCCGGGCATGCGGGTGGCGTGTCGTCAGTCGCATTCTCGCCGGACGGCCGGACGCTGGTATCGGCGGGGCCGGACCAGACGGTGCGGCTCTGGGGCGACGATCTGCCCGCGGACGAGGCCAGCCTGCGCGCCTGGCTCAACGCGGCCACGAAAGACGTCGTGCGCCTGGACGACCGAACTTCGGACCCCTGACACTACCGCCTCGCGCCCGATGCCCTAGCCTCTTCACGGGGGTTTTCCGTGGCGAGGACTGCTGCATTTCGCCGTCGCCTCTGGATATTCGTGCTTGCGTCGTGGGCGCTCCTGTTCGTCGCGGCCGCGCGCGGGCAGGCGGAGAGGCCCGTCGTGTATGTCGCGCCCATTCGCGGCGAGATCGACAATGGCCTCGCGCCCTACGTGCAACGCGCCGTTCACGAGGCCGAGCAAGCCGGCGCCGCCGCGCTCATCCTGCCGATCGATACCCTCGGCGGGCGCGTGGACGCGGCCATCGTCATTCGTGATGCCCTGCTCGACGCGCGCCTGCCGACGATCGCCTTCATCAATCCGCGGGCGATCTCCGCCGGTGCGCTGATCGCGCTCGCGGCCGAGGACATCGTGATGACCACGGGCGCGACGATCGGGGCCGCCGCGCCCGTCGTGGCCGGTCCGCAGGGACAAACGGCGCCGGCCGGCGAGAAGGCGACCTCGTATGTACGCAAAGAGTTTCGCGCCACCGCCGAAGCGCGCGGCCGATCGCCTGCGATCTTCGAGGCCATGGTCGACGAGGACGTCGAGATCCCGGGGATCATCGCGAAAGGCAAGCTGCTGACGTTGACGACCGAGGAGGCGCTCCTGCACGGCGTCGCGGACGCTCGGGCCGAGACGCTCGACGAGATCCTGGCAGGGCGGGGTTTGTCGGACGCGGAGATTCGAAGCCTCACGCCGAACTGGGCGGAAAAACTCGTGCGGTTCTCGACCTCGGCCGCCGTGAGCTCGCTTTTGCTCGGGCTCGGGATGCTGGGGCTCTTCGTGGAGCTTCGTACGCCTGGGTTCGGCGCTCCCGGTATCGTGGGACTCGTTTGCCTGTCGCTTTTTTTCTGGTCGCACGCGATCCTCGCGCTCGTGGGCTGGGAGGAGCTCGCGCTCATGGGCGGCGGGCTCGCGCTGCTTTTGCTGGAGATCTTCGTGATTCCAGGGTTTGGCCTGGCGGGCGTGCTCGGGGTCGCGGCCTTGCTCGCGGGGCTCGGGATGAGCTTCGTGGGTGCGGGCGTGACCACCGCGGGGATCGTGCAGGCCGCGGCGCAGATCGCGGTCGCGCTCGCCGTGACGCTCGTGGGGGCCGCTCTTTTGTTGAGGTTTCTCCCTCGATTGCCGTTCGGCCGAAAGCTCGTCCTCGTCGATTCCGGCCTCACGGAGCACGCGCTTCCCTTCGAGCCCTCGCCCTTCGACGCGATCCTACCCGGCGACCTCGGCAAGGCAGCCTCGGCGCTGCATCCGTCGGGCATTGCGGAGATCACGGGCGCGCGGGTCGATGCGATATCGGAGGGTGAATACATTCCGGCCGGTGCGCCGCTCGAAGTGCTCCGCGTGGAGCAGAGCCACGTCGTCGTCCGCCGCGCCGGGGAGAAAGAAAAAAGGTAAATGCATGTTCGGCGTGGAGCTCGGGATCATCGGTATCGTCGCCCTCGTGCTCGTGTCCCTGTTCGTGGTCCTGTATTTGATCCCCTTGCCGCTGTGGATCGCGGCTTGGGCGTCGGGGGCATACGTGGGGCTGTCGGCGCTCATCGGCATGCGGCTCCGCAGGGTGCCGCCGGGCGTCATCGTGAACGGGCGGATCAGCGCGGTGAAGGCCGGTCTCGACGTCTCGACGAACGACCTCGAAGCGCATTACCTCGCGGGCGGCAACGTCGGGCGCGTGGTCAATGCGCTCATCTCGGCGGACAAGGCGAACATCCACCTGCCGCTGAAGCGCGCCGCCGCGATTGATCTGGCCGGGCGTGACGTGCTCGAAGCGGTGAAGATGTCGGTCCTGCCAAAGGTGATCGAGACGCCCCGGGTCGCCGCGGTCGCGAAGGACGGCATCCAGCTCATCGCGATCGCGCGCGTGACGGTGCGCGCCAATCTCGACCGGCTGGTTGGCGGCGCGGGCGAGGAGACGATCATCGCGCGCGTCGGCGAGGGAATGGTGAGCACGATCGGCTCGGCGTCGAGCCACAAGGAGGTGCTGGAAAACCCCGATCACATCTCGAAGAACATCCTCGCGCGCGGGCTCGACGCGGGGACGGCGTTCGAGATCCTTTCGATCGACATCGCGGACGTGGACGTCGGCGCGAACATCGGCGCGAAACTTCAAATCGATCAGGCCAACGCCGACAAACAGATCGCGCAAGCCAAGGCGGAGGAGCGGCGCGCGATGGCCGTGGCCTTGGAGCAGGAAATGCGGGCGCGGGTCGTGGAGGCGGAGGCCGATGTGCCGGCCGCGATGGCCGAGGCGTTCCGCAGTGGGAATTTCGGGATCATGGATTATCACAGGATGCGGAACATCGAGGCGGATACCTCGATGAGGCATTCCGTGGCAAACGACGTGGAGAGCGACACGCGGCCCGCGCTCGGGCATCGGCGGTGAAGCGGTGGATACGCTCGTCTCGCTGCTCGTTTTGATCGTGTTCCTGCTCGTGCCGATCCTGCCCGCGCTCCTGGCGCAGGCCGCACGAAAGGCGCAGCAGCGCGCCGAGCAGGAATTCGCGCAGCGGCGCTCGGCCGCACGCGCGACGGCACCGCACCCTTGTCCCCTCGCGGAACGTCATCGTCCGCTGGAGGAATACCACCCGCTGGAGCAGATCCCCGAGCGCCCGGTTTCCCTCGAAAGGCTCCCGCCGCGGATCTCCTCGCTCGAAGACGTGCTCCCGCAGGTTGCGACCTCACTCGAGGTCAGGCCGGAGCCGCAGCCAGTCTCGGCCGCGCCCCTCGACGCTCCGGCGCCGAAACGAACACGACGCACGTCGAGGGCTCTCCTGGAGAGACCTTTCGACGTGCGTCGGGCCGTCGTTTTATCGATGTTGCTCGGGACTCCGCGTGGAGCCGAGCCATTTCGCGACTAAAACTCGTCAGTCAGCCGGGGGCGGCTCGGGCGCTTTTTTGATGCCGAAAACGACCTCGATCGAGGTCCCGTACTTCACCTCGCCCGGGGAGAGCGGAGGGCCGCCGCCTCCCCATTTCGCCTCCGCCGAGGCGAACATCGGCATGGGACCGATGGGCCCGCGGCCGATCACCTCGCTCACGCTGATCACCGGCCCGAGCTCGAGGCCCGAGAGCTTCGCCAGCGCCTCGCCGCGCGCCTTCGCGTCCGCGACCGCCTTCTCCCGCGCCGTCGCTTCGAGCGCCTTCGTATCGTCGATCCCGAAGCTCACGCTCCACACGTTGTTCGTCCCCGCGTCGACCGCCGCCTGGAGCACCCGGCTCGCCTTCGAGACGTCCCGGATCGTCACCTCCACCGTGTTGCTCACGCGATACTTCACGCTCGGCAGAGGCGGCGCGGCGGACGGCGCGGCCATGGGCATGGGCATCGGCTGATCGACGTAGGGCCGCTCAACCTGGATCGAGAAGTTCGCCGTCTGGAGGTCCTTCTCCGCGATGCCGAGCTTCTTCAGCGCGTCGAGGATCGCCGTCATCCGCGCGCTCGTCTGGTTCATCGCCTCCTCGACGGTCGACGCCGACGCCTCGACGCCGAGGCTCGTGCGGGCGATGTCGGGTTTGCCCATCGCCTCGCCGTGGCCGACGACCGTGATGTTACGAATTGCCTCGTGCGAGGCGCCTCGCCCAAAGCCGCCCCCGTGATGAGGACCCCCGCAACCGAGGAGCCCAAACGAGGCGGGGATGAACAGGACAAACGCGAGCACGGAACCGAAGCGCATACGAAGATCCTCCTGCGTGAAACGGACGGCCGCCCCTGAAAGGGAGACGGCCGCCCGGACTCTGGCAGAAGGTCGCGGGTGTGTCGAGTTGCCCGCCAAAGGCAAAAAGATGCTCACTTCGGCGTATTGCAGCTCCCGCTCGCCGAGGCCGACACGTTGTTGTCCGTGCGGCACTCGGTCCACGCCGGGTGCGGCACGCTCGTGTGAGCGCAAGAGGACCGACTCGGACTCGGCCGGGGAAAGGACCTTCGAGGTCGTCGCTTGCCCGAGGAGCTCGCCCGTGGGGGGAGGTAATTCGGCAGCTCCTTCACCGGGATCGTCCCGTCCTCCTCCACGTTCGTGATGTGGTAGGCGTGCTCGTTCCATACCCGGCGCGTGCGCACCCACTTGCCCGTCGTGTCGCCGAAGATCCGGACGCCGGATTGCGCGATGCTCACGCCGTCGTCGCATTGCAAGGTGGGGCTCGCTTGCCCGTACGCGTTCGAGACGGCCAGGATATCGGCGTGCCCGTCATTGTCGACGTCCGCGACCACCGGATTCTCGATCAGCGTCGCCGTGGTATTGCAGCGCTCCCAGAGCACGTTCCCCGTCGGCCCCTCGTACACCCGGAGGCGCTGCTGGTCCGAATACACGACCTCGGCCTTGCCGTCGCCGTCGAAATCGAACACCGTGCTGCCCGTCGACGCGCTGGAGCAATCGGACGTCTGCTTGATCCACAGGAATGCCTCGGGCCCGGGCACCGCCGCGTCGACGAGCTTCTTGCCGTCGAGCACCGCATACCCCACGCCACCCGCCATCGCCACGTCCGGCGTTCCATCCCCATTGAAATCTGCAATCGTGGGCGGGCCGCCGCCGTGCGTGTTGCCCCAGTTCCCCACGGGGCACAAGGACGGGCTGAGCGGACCATTGATGTCGATCGCCGGGCGCACGATCACGAATTTGCCCGGAGCCGCCGCGTCGTAGCGCCACACGACGAGCGTGTGGCTCAGGTTGTCGACGACGGCCACCAACTTTTGCCACATTCCGTCGTGCGATCCAAGAGGTCGCCGGGGAAGCTCGGTGGTCCACGTGGACCGCGAAGTTGACCTCGGAGGTCGAGTCCAGGGTCCGCGCAGACCTTCAAGGTGACCTCGGAGGTCGGGTCCAAGGCCCGCGCGGACCTTCAAGGTGACCTCGGGGGTCGGGACCGAGCTCCGCGCGGAACTCGATGGTGATCCGGTCGGCGGGTCACGGCTGCGCGCAACGTCGCCGCGTGACGTCGTCCGGCGGGGTCGACGACCTCGGCGTGCCCATGGCCCCGGTCATCGGACACGTCGGCGAGCTCAATGTCTCGGAGTCGTCTCCGCCTTCTCGCACGACTCGAACGAGTAGGGCTTTCCTCCATTGCAAAGAATCATTTGCTCGAAACAGCACGAGGGACAATAGCGGGGTTCGTCTCGCTTGATGCAGCCCATATCGCAGCTCGTCGTTGGCGCATCACACTCAATACGTAGAGCCCTTTGTCCAGCGTCGCTCTGATTCTTCGATGGCTCGCCTCGATCCGAATTGCAACCGGCACCCAACGCAAGGAGGAGGCCCAGTGTCACGAGCGCGAACTCGAACGTCTTCATTTCGCTACTCCTTGTCGGGGCAATCGTAGAAACCGTGGCTCTTGTCCATGCTGCACAGCGCGCCGTTCTCGTTACAGCACGACATGCAAGCCGCGCCAGCTCCAGCCTTGTAAGAACTATTTACGCAGGCAAACCTCTTTCGGTCACAAGGACCCATCTCGGGCTCATCGGCGTCGCTACACCCCCCGAGGGCACTTACCATGGCAACGACCGCAACCCACATCATCTTGTACATCTTCTTCATCCCCCGTTCCCTCCTGCTGTCCAACCGCCCTCATCCCGCCTCGTCCAGCGGAGGCGGAGACGACACTGGGCGGATACCACCGAGGCGGTTGGCTTTGAAGGGCAAATTCCCGGACCCCTGCCCTTCCAGCCTCCGGCGAGACCCACGATCCACGTCGGGGACTTCTTGACGCACCTCACCATCGCGGCCTAGGCTCGCCGTCCCGGATCGTCGGGGGGAATCCCATGCCTCAAGCCGAGCGGATCAGAACCGCGCTTTTCGTCGATTTCGACAACATTTACCTCGGGCTCCATCGGGTCGATCCGGAAGCGGCCGAGGTGTTCGCCACGGAACCCACGCGCTGGCTCGCATGGATGGAGCGAGGCCTCATCGGCAAGTCGCAGAGCAGCGAGCCTGGAAGGATGCCGCTCGCGGTCCTCGTCCGCAAGTGTTACCTGAACCCGAAGACGTTCCACAAGTACCGGCCGTACTTCACCCGCGCCGCGTTCGAGGTCGTGGATTGCCCGCCCCTCACGTCGCTCGGCAAGACGAGCTCCGACATCCGCATGGTGATGGACATCCTCGACACGCTCGGTCACCCGACGCGCTTCGACGAGTTCATGATCCTGTCGGGCGACGCCGATTTCACGCCCGTATTGCTCAGGCTCCGGGCGCACGATCGGCGCACGGTGGTCGTGGCCGTCGGTTATGCGGCCTCGGCCTACACCGCCGCGTGTGACCGGCTCATCACCGAGGACCGGTTCATCGAGGATACGTTGCGGGCCTTTGGCGAGGGGGAGGGCTTCGAAAACACGTCGCTTTTGCCGCTGCGGGAGCGCTCGTTTTCGATGTTCCCGTCGGCCTCCGTGATCCCGCCTCCGGCCTCGCTTCCCGCGGGCGAGGCGGGCGCGGAGCTGCTTTCGCAGATGGCCGCAGCCGTCGTGGGCGCCGCGCGCGCAGCCGGGAGCCTTCCCGCCGCGAGCTTGCCGCGCGTCTATCGACGTTTTCAAGAGTTTTCCGCCGCGAGCGACTGGCTCGGATTCAAGAGCCTGCGCGCCCTCACCGAGGAGCTCTGCCGCCGCGACGGCCGCTTGCGTATCATCGAAGACGAGGCCGAGAGCTGGCGCGTCACGACCGACCTTTCGGGCTCCCCCGCGGCGTCGCTTTCGTCCCCCGCTCCGGACCCGGCGCACGTCCCCCCGCCGCCGCTCGTGCCCACGTCGAGCCAGGTCCCGAGCATTCCGGTCCCGCCGAGCCTCGCGGCGAGCCTTCAGCTCCCGCCCGCGATCGAGCCCTCCCCCGATACCCTGTCGCGCCCGTCCGATTTACGCGCCGAGATCGTTCGCGTGCTCCGGGACTACGTATCGACCTCGCCCCGCCCCGTGACGATGGCCTCGGCCTCGCAGGAGGTCATCCGTCGCCTCGGCAATGTGGTCGTCGACAGCCGATGGGCCGGGACCGGGAGCTTCAAGGATTTGCTTCTCCACGCGAGTGATCCAGGATTCGTGGTGCATACGGCGAGCCCCGGCCATCTCTATGATCCCTCGCGCCACGATCCGCCGCCGGCCGAAAGTGAAGATTGGCCGCCGCCCTCGCGTGACGAGTTCTGGGGGGTTCTCCGGCGCGTCCACGAGATCACGGGCGTGCCCGTCCTCCGGCCGCCGGAGTTCGGCCTCCTTTTTCTGACGATCGCCGATATCCTGTGCAAGAATCCCTTCCAGGTCACGGCCACGTCGAAATCGGTGCGGGACGCGCTCCTCGCCGAGGGCCATTCCGTCTCGCGGTCCGCCGTGACGTTCGTCTTGCGTGGCATCATGTACGGGGGTCTGCCCCTCCACGAAGCCCCCAAGCCCTGGGGCGCACGCCTCCTCGCCGAGGCATTCCAGCGCAACGTGCTCGCGATGTGCGAGGACGCCGAGCTCCAGCTCTCCGCGGGGGAACGCGCGGCGATCGAGCGGTGGTTGCTCGGCGGAATCGAGGAGGCGGCCCACGCGGAGCCTGCCGAGCGCGCCGAACATACCGAGGTACTTCAAGATTCCCAAGCCTGAGCCTCGAAAGGATCTCTCGCCATGGCCCTGCTCGAAAACGTACTCCTCACCCTCGACAAGAAGCGGCCGAGGCCCCGCTCGTCCCTCTCGAACCCCTACCTCGAAGGCAATTTCGCGCCCGTGGGCCGCGAGAGTGATTCCCCTTCGCTGCAAGTCCTGCGAGGCGAGGTCCCGCGCGAGCTTCGTGGCACGCTTTATCGCATGAGCCCCGGTCCCCGGTTCGAGCCGCCGAACCCGGCGCTCTACCACTGGTTCGACGGCGACGGGATGATCGACGCCTTCGCGCTCGAGGACGGCCGCGTCTCCCACAAGAATCGCTGGGTCCGCACGGAAAAACTCGCGCTCGAGGAGCGGGCCGGGCACGCGCTTTATGGCGGGATCCGCGACCTTGCCACCTCCACGACGATCGAGGGCTGGCTCGCGCTCGGTTTTTCCGGGGCCGAGCTGCTCGGGCTCCAGGCGCAGGCGATCCTCGGCAAGGCGCCGAGCGCGGAGCAATTCGATAAAATCTTGCGCGCGATGGACCGCAGCAACACGAGCATCGTCAAGATGGCGGGCCGGCTGCTCTCGCTCGTCGAGGGCTCGGCCGCGCACGAGATCGATCCGGTCTCCCTCGCCACGAAGGGCCGCTTCGATTTCGGAGGCGCCGTGCGGTCCGGCAAGGGCGGCATGGTCGCTCATCCCAAGGTCGAGCCTGTCACGGACAAGATTTACACGTTCGGCTACTGGGGCGGCCGCGGCGGGCTCACCTATCACGTCTTCGACAAGGACGGCACCTCGCGTATCGCCCGCGACATCGAGACCCCGTACGCCTCGATGATGCACGATTTCAGCGTCACGGAGACGCGCGTCGTCTTTTATCACGTGCCGGCCGTGCTCCACATGGACGACGCGAAAAACCCGAACTCGGTGCGCTGGGAGCCCTCGCGAGGCGCGCGTATCGGCGTGGTTTTACGGGACGATCCCGCGGCGCCCGTGCGCTGGTACGAGATGCCGCCGTTCTTCGTGTTCCATCCGCTGAACGCATTCGACGACGGCAACGCGGTCGTGCTCGATTTCGTCCGGTATCCCCGCGTGCCGCTCTTCGATCCGGGCGGCGAGAGCATGAACCCGCGCATCGACGAGTATGCCCCCGGCGTGCTCATGCGGCTCCGGCTCGACCTCGAGACGGGCGCCACGAACGAGACCGTCCTCGACGACGCGCCCTGCGAGTTCCCGATCGTCGACCCACGGCATTCGATGCGCCGCCATCGTCATGGCTGGATCGCGGCGAGGCGTCCGCCGTTCTCGGGCGGCCACGGCCTCGCGAATGCGATCGGCCGCGTGGATTTCGAGACGGGCGAGGTTCGTTATCGCCACCTCGGCCGATCGACCTACACGAACGAGGCGCTCTTCATCCCGCGCAGCGCGACGGCGCCGGAGGGCGACGGGTATCTGATCACCACCGTCTACCACGCCGACGAGGGTGTCAGTGACCTCTTGATCCTCGACGCGACGGACCTCGACGCCGAGCCCGTCGCCGTCGTCCGCGCACGCCAGCGTGTCCCCTACGGCTTCCACGGCACGTGGGTGCCTGCGCCGCCGCATTGAACGATCAAGCGAGCGCCCCCCAGAGCTCGCAGAGCGCCTCCGTCGAGAGATCGCCTCGGTAATCCTCCGGGTTTCTCCCCTTCCCCGCCTCGAACGCGCGGACGCACCGCGCCACGAGCGCCGCGCCGGCCCCGGTGATCGCGACGATCTCCTCGTTCGAATACCCTTTCCGATGCAACGCGACGATGAGGTGCACCCGCCCCTTCTTCGTTCGCCTGGGCTCGATCGTGAATCGATAGGGGCGCGCCAACAATTGCTTTCGCTCGGGCGTCGCGCCCTTCTTCAAGGTCAACCCTACCCGCGCCGAGTCGAACACCTCCGCGACGCCGCCCGGGGGATCCTCGTGGGCGAGGAAAAGCGGCGACCCCTCTCGCGGCTCGATCGACCCATCGAACGAGCCCGCGAGCGCCGCGACGCTCTCTTTCCCAATCCGCAGAAGCACGTGATCCATGCAGCTACACGACCCTTCGATCAGCGCGCCGCTCTCCGCGTCGAAGATGCTACGAATCAAGATACCGACATACGTATCGGGCCGGCGCCCCATGGCGATATCGACCCCCTTGTACGTTCCGCCCTTGTACGTGCCGCCCTGCCGGTGAAAATACCAGACCCCGGACTCGACCTGGATCGGGTCCCGGTGCGCGAACGGATCCTCGTGCCCGGGTCCATACCAGTAAAACTCGATCTCGGCCAATCGATATGGAGAGCCGGCGATGTAGAGCATCGCATGATTGAGGAGGACGTGGGCCGCGCGACGGAATGCCTTGGCATGATCGCCGACGGCGCCTGGCCGAGGCAACGTTGCCTCGAGGACCGGTGTCATCGGGTTTGTCCGAGTCATTTTTGGATCCGCGTGTTTGGCCGCCCGTTCCCCCCGCCCGGCTTCGCGGCGATCCTCCGCCGCCTTGCCTCCTCGGCCGCCCGCATACCCGCGCGCAAATCCGCGTACGTCACGAGCCCGCCGAAATCGACCCCGAGCTCCACGATCGTGCGCGCCACGTCGGGAGAAACCCCCACGAGCGCGGTCTCCGTGCCGAGAAGCCCCGCCGCGCGCGTGGCCCGGAGGAGCTGCTCGGCCACGGACGCGTCGATCGAGGGCACGCCCGTGATGTCGATGAGCACCGTCTCCGCCTGGTGGTGCTGGATTCCCTCGAGGAGCGCCTCCATGAAATGCGCGCCCCGCGCCTCGTCCATCTGCCCCACGAGCGGCGCCACGAGCAACCCCTTCGCGAGTGGCAAGAGCGGCGTCGAGAGCTGCCGGACGAGCTCCATCAGCTTGGTCTGCGTCTCGAGCAATACGAGCTCGCGCCGCGCCGCGTCCTCGGCCGATTTCCGGTCGGTGATGTCCTCGCTGAGCCCGATCAAGAAGAGCGGCTGGCCCACGTCGTCGAAGATGGGGATCTTGCGCGTGTGGCAGATGCGCACCCCCACGCCCTCGATGGGGACCTCCTCCTCCGGAATGTCCACGATGCTCCGGCCCTCGAATACGAGGCGATCATGCCGATTGAACTCGCCGGCATTCCCTTGCGGGAATATCTCCTGATCCGTCTTGCCCACCCAGAACTCCGCGGGCAGCCCGAGCGAGTCCTCCATGTACTTGTTGACGTGCTGGTACCGGAGCTCCTTCGCGTCCTTGATGAAGATCATCATCGGGATGTTGTCGAGGATCGAGTCGAGGAACTGCGACGTGCTCCGGAGCGATTGCTCGGTCTCCCGTTGCTTCGTCACGTCCTCGAAGATCGAGCCCACGCATTGGCCCGAGAGCGGAAATGCCTTGATCGCCCAGGCGATGTCCTTGCTGCTACGCGTGTCGTACGTCGCGTAGTCGATGTCCACGGTCTTCTTGTCCAAGACCACCTCGACGTACCGATCGATGAGCCCTTTCTGCCGCGGGACACTGGAAAGCTCGTCGAGGAGCTTGCCCACAAACTTCGCCGTGGGCCGCTGCGTCAGCTCCTCGGCGGCGGGGTTTCCGTACACGCAACGTAGCGCGGCCTCCTCGTTCTCCGAATCCTCGAGACGGTAGACGTAGAGCCCGAGCTGCATCGCCTCGACCACCTCGGCGCATCGCGCGCGGTGCTCCTCCTCGGCCGTGCGCAGGCGTACCCGCACGAGCGCGCCCCGGCCCCCGTCCACCGCGCAGGCAATCGCGAGCAGAGAGCTGCCCGGCGCGCCGAGGTCGAGCTCGAGCCGCTCACGCGCCCCCGCGAGCACGTCCTCGATGCCGCGCGCGGCGGAGAGCGCCGCCCCTTCGAGCACGCTTGTCGGGAGCAGGCGGAAGGCGCCTTGGCGCTCGAAGAACGGCAGGAGCCGCGCCCCCTCCTCCGAGGCGAAGAGGCGGTCCATGCGAGGGTTGGTGAGCCGGACGCGACCTCGGCCGTCGACGAGCGCGGTCGCGTCGTCGAGGACCGAGAGCAGGAGGTCCGGGTGGATCGAGAAAGAGGCTGGCGCCCCGTCCTGGCTTGCCATGACTTTGCCGGAACGATATCACGAGCCGGCAGGTTGGGCGACGGGGCGGGAAGCGGGCGCGCCACGACGAACGCGCCCGGGTCTCGACGTCACGTTACGGCACGACGAAAATCGCGCCGGTCATGCCGATCGTCGCGTGCGGCACGCAGTAGTAGGGATAATTCCCGGGGTCCGACATCGTGAAGGCCGTCGAGTTGCCCGAGCTCGTGACGGTAGCGAAGGGGCCGGTCGCCGCGGGCGTGACCGTCATGCCCTCGACCAGGCCGCCCCGCAGCGGATGGCCGCCGAAGTTGCCCGAGAAGGTGACGACGGTCCCGGCCTTCACCTTGATGCACTTCGGGTTGTAGCTGAAGCTCGAGAACATCACCGTCGTCGTATTCACGCCGGTGAGGTCCTGCGTGTTCCCCGGGCTGCAACCATTGATGCTCGCCACGCACTGGGTGCCGTTGCACAGCCCGCTCTGGCAATCGCCGTTCATCGTGCAGCCCTGGCCGTCCATGCAATCGGGGCAGTCGGGGCCGCCGCAATCGAGGCCGGTCTCGTTGCCGTTTTTCACGTTATCGCTGCACAATGGCGCCGCGCACGTCATGCCCGCGCCGCAGACGCCGCTCTGGCAATCACCGTTCACCATGCAGCCCAGGCCGTTCGCGCAGTCGGCAGGGCAGCTCCCGCCGCAATCGATGCCCGTCTCGTCTCCGTTCTTCGTGTTGTCGCTGCACCCGGCGGCCTGGCACTGATTGGCCTGGCAAACGCCGCTCGAGCAATCGGCTCCGGCGTTACAATCGACGCAGGCGCCGTTCGCGTTGCAGACCTTGCCGCCGGCGTCCGAGCACATGGTCCCGAGCGACGCGTTCATGGTGCCGCAAACGCCGCCCGAACAAGTGGCCGACATGCACAGGGTCGAGGGCGTCGGGCAATCGACCGGCCCATTGCAGGCCGGAGCGCCGCCCGCGCCACCCATACCACCGGAGCCCATGCCGCCCATACCAC
>JANMGF010001282.1:0-14085 GCA_031374535.1 Polyangium sp. (in: bacteria) | reverse complement strand
CGCCGGGGGGGGTGAGCTGGCGGAAGTTTCGGCGTGCGCGCTGAGGGGGGGTCGGGGGGCGTTGCTTGGTCGAGGGGATGGTTTGCGTGGGGTTGTGGTAGTCTCGCGGACGGCATGCCGTATCGTTCCGAGCGCAAGCGTGACGTCGCCGAGAGACCCGAGGTTGGGCCGGTGGCCGAAATGGTTCGGCAGTTTGCCGATCCTTATGCGTTCGTCCGCGAGCTCGTGCAGAACAGCATTGATGCTGGGGCTTCGGCGATCTCCGTGCGCGTCGAGCGGACAGGGGGGAGCGTCACCACCACCGTCCAGGATAACGGCGCGGGCATGGATCGGGGCATCATCGAAGGGCCCTTGCTCACGCTGTTCAATTCTTCCAAAGAGGGGGATTCGTCCAAGATCGGGAAGTATGGTGTCGGGTTCGTCAGTGTGTTTGCCGTCGATCCCGAGACCGTTGAGATTGATACCTGGCGGGCTGGCGAGTGCCATCGGGTTCGGTTGTTTCGCGACCATCGGTATGAGCTCGAACGGCTCGCGCCGCGGGCGGGGAGTGGGACCACGGTTTCGCTTCATCAGACCATGGAGGCTCCTCGGTTCGACGATCATCGGGCGCGGCTCGAGGGGGCGCTTTTGCGCTGGTGCAGGTATGCGGCGGTGCCCATCGAGTATCACGTGGTCGATCATGATCACGGGGATGGGAGCGGCACGCGGCGGATGGACGGGGCGCTCGGGGTTCCGGCTCCGCTTTTCGTGGAGACCCATCGCGGGGGTGAGCATGTCGTCGTTGGACCTTCGACCGGGACCGAGCGGTTCTCGGCGACGGCGCCTTCGCCCGGGGATCCGGCCTGGGGCAAGACCACGTTCGGGGGGTTTTACAATCGGGGATTGACGCTCTTCGAGACCACCGAGCCGCTCCTTCCGGGGCTCGAGAACGTGCGGTTTCGCGTCGATAGTCCTCATTTGCGGCATACGTTGAGCCGCGACAACGTGATTCGGGATCGGGCGTTTCATAAGGTTCTATCGCAGGTCCGGGACCTCGTTCAGGGGTCTTTGCGACGGGAGCTCGGCTCGCGGCTCGCGCGGGCGGCGCGGGACCTCGCCAAGGCGAAGCCGCCTTACGACGAGGAGCTCGTCCTCGCGTATGTCGCTTTGCTGGAGGCTGCTTGTGCGCCTCCGCTCTCGTTGCCCAAGGATTCGATTGTTTTGCCGCTCGTCGCGCCCTGGGAGGGGAAACGGGTCGCTTCGGAGCAGCAGATTTCTCGCCGCAAAGCGATGTTCGTGGCGCCTCTGCCCGATGACCTCGGCCGTGCGCTCGGGCAGGTCGGGGAGCCCGTCGTTCTTGCGCCTCATCCGGCCATTGTCTCCTCGCTCGCGGCCAGGGGGCCTTTGCCGGGGCCGCTTGCGGTCGAGAAGCATCATTTGTTGTTGCGCGAGCTTCCGGACGAGGAGGTGAATGCAACCGATGGGGAGCTTTGCCTCGCCGTGCAGAAGGCTCTGCGTGGCGCGGGGTTGCGCGTCGATCGCGTGGCGCTCGCGCGGCCGACCGAGGACATTGCGGCTCCTTGTGTCCTGGTCCAGGACGACGTGCGGTGCGTCGGCAGCGGCGTCTGGTTGTGTAGCCGTGTTTTTGCAGAGCGGGGATGGGCCGACGAGCGGGTGCGGGGCGGGCTCTTGCTCGACGTGACCGACGAGGCGGTCCTCCTCGCGCGGCAGCGGGCCCGCGAGGATTCGTTTGTCGCGGCGCACCTCCTTGCACGGATTCTTTTGCTGGCTCGCCCGGATCCGGCGGGCAAGGTCTCCGACCAGCTCTTCGAGGCTTCTGCGAAGGTGATTGCATGACTCGAACCGTGGAGGACGGGCGGCAGATCCTTGCCCGGGGGCGTATTCGTGTCGATGCGCGGCGCGCGCTCGCCAAGCTTCGCGAGCATTTGCTCGTCGATCTCCACCTTTATGCCGCGGAGATCGCTCGGGCCGCGGTCGCCTCGGGGGCCACGTTCCTCGACGTGTCTCACGACGCGGACGACGTCGTATTCGTTTTCGATGGCGAGCCCATTCCGGAGGGCGAGCTCCCGCGGCTCCTCGATCACGTCCTCGGCGATGGCGGGGGCTCGGGGCGTGTTTTGCGGGGGCTCGCGCTTGGGGTCAATGCGGCGCTCGGGCTCGGACCTTCGTTCATCGACATTCATACCCGCGCTGCCGGCGACGAGAAGGCCGCGCGCGTGCGGTTTGTGCCGTCTGTCCTTGCGGGGGAGGACGCGCCTTTGCCGGAGGTCCTTCGTGTTGCTTTGCCGAAAGGGATGCCGGAGCGCGGCGTGCGCGTGCACGTCCGCCGGCGTATGGGGCTCGAGACGCTGAAACGCGTGGCCAAACGCGAGTTGCCGCGCGAGATAGGTTTGCTCGCCGATGCGCTCGGCGACGGGCCGCTCGTGCTCCGGCGGGAGGGGGAAAAACTTCCTTTGCCGCTGCGACCGCCCGCGCTTTTGCGGGTTCCGTTTCGTGAGCGGGACATGCGGCGTGGGTTCGTCGAGATCCTCGCGGTGCCCGCGGGGCCGCCGGTCGTCGAGTATCTCGAGCTCGGGGTCCTCTTGCTTCGACGGCCTTTTGCCACCGAGCCCATCTTTCCCAGCGCCGCGCATGCGCAGGTCGAGCTCCCGGTTCGGGTCCTCGTCGATGCGGACGAGCTGCCCACGAATGCTTCGCGTTCTGCTTTGCGTGAGGATGCGGGCCTCGCTTCGAGGGCCGAGCAGGCGGCGCGGAGCGGCCTCGTCGATGCATTACGTACGCTCGTCGCGCTCGTCACCGGGGAGGGGGAGCCTCTGCCCGATGTCGAGATCCTCGACCGTGACAAGGCGCGCCTCGAGGATGCGCTCGGCGCGTTCGTGTGTGTCGCGGCCGGGGCCATGCAGCGGGGCGCCGATATGGCGGATCATGCGCGGGCTTTGCTCGAACTGCCGCTGCTCCGCAATGCGGTCGGCGGGCCACTCACGCCCATGGCCTTGCTTTCGCGCGGCAATGTCCCCGTTTTCGTCTTCGATGGGCGTGAGAGCGCGTCTTCGGAGCTTGCATCCTGGCTCGAGGACGTCGTCTGGCTGCGGGGTCGCCTCGCCGAACGTATTCTCGTGGATTTCGAACTCGAGGGCGCGGAGCCGCGGCTTTCTGCTGCGAAAGTGGCCCACGAGCGCAGGCGGCGCCTCCATGCGCAGCCTCTCCGCGAGCCTTCCGTGCCTGCGGAGCCGGATCACGTCGTGCGGGAGACGTTCCACGTCAAGGAAGGGCCTTTTCGTGGGCTACGCGGGCAACTCGCGCTCGGCGCGGAGGGAATCGGCTCCGGGCAGCGGCCGTCGACGATTCGTGTGTATGTCGAGGGACGGCAGCTCGATACGATCACCGTCGACCGGGACAAACTTCCGCTGGCGATCGATGCGGCCATTGCCTGGGATGGGCACATCCTGCCCCGGTTCTCGTATGAAGGCGTGCACGACAGCGACGCGCTTCGCCTTGCCATTTTTCAGTTGACGCGCCTCTCGCTCCTCGCGCTCGGATCCCACATCGAGCGCGTGACACTCGAAAAGCGGACCGGGGAGCTCGATCGGCTGCGGGCGCTCGTGCGTGCCGCGGTCGGGGCGTTCGTGATGGCGGCGGAGGCGCTCGGTATCGACCATCCACCCTCCGAACCGGCGCTCTCCGCGTACGTGCCCATCTGGACCCGGAGCTTCTGGCCGTCGGCTGATCAGGAGCGGCTCCCGCTGAGCCTCGCCGAGCTGAAGACGTATATCGATCGCACGAATGCGATCTGCCACGCCCCGCCCGATGCGACGGGCATAGCTCCCGACAACCGGCCGGTCCTGACCGTGACGGATCTCGAGCTCGGCTGGCTCGCCAAGGTTTTTCCTGGCGTCACGCTGGTTCCTTATGCACGGGGATTGCGCCCGCCGCGGCAGACCCAGGCGCCACCCTTGGCCATGTTCGAGGAGCTTTGCGCGACGCGGCGCGGGCAGGGGCCGCTCGCCGAGGTGTTGCCCTCGATGCCTTTCGAGGTGCAAAAGGGGCGCGGTGTGGTTGCGCCGGCGCAGAAAGACGAGATTCTCTGGCTTCACGCGGGGGTCTTGCTCCAGACGGCCGCGACCGAGAAGTACGTCGAGCCCGTGACGTTCGTCGTCGAGTATGACGGGATCGTGCCGAGCCCCTCGTGGGATCGGATTGCGTGGACCCGCGACGCCGGGTTTCTCGTGCCGGTGCGCAACGAGCTTTTGCGGCGTATCGTCGCGGCGCTCGAGGGGGACGCGGAGGCGCGGAGGTCGCTGCGTGATTTTCCGACGGGCGAGCTCGGGCCCATCTTGCGTGCTTATCTCGTCGAGTCCGTCACGCGGCACCGGACGAACGATCTCGGGGCGCGTATCGAGGCGCTGCCGCTCGTGCAGGTCCTCGACGAGGACGGACGGCCGCAGCTCGCGTCGCTCGCATTGGTGAAAGATTGGCATCCGCTCTCCGGGACGATTCCATTTTTGCGCGAGGCTCCGGACTTTCCCACGCTTTCCTGGCGCCCGATCCTCTGCACGCACGATCGCGAGGCGTATGCATTCGAGCGATGGGCGGACGGGCGCGCGAAAATCGCCAAGGACGAGCTCGGCGCGCGTCGCGAGGGGGCTCGCACCGCGTACGACCGTCGCGTGTTCCGGGCCAGAGCCGTGCTTGATCCTTTCGTTGCTGGCCCGCTCGCCGAGCCGGAATCGCTGACCGCGCTCTGGTACGAGGAGGAACCAACCCAGCAATCGATGACCGTGGCGGCCGCCCTGCCGCGCCCTGGGCTCGAAAGGTATGCAGCCGAGGTCGAGTTCCTCCTCGACAAACGGCTCCTGTGCACGCAAGAGCTGACGGCATTGCCCGTCCCCGTCGTGGCCCGCATTCATCTCGCCTCGGAGGCGTTCGTCGTGCCCTTCTCGAATGTGACGCCCACCGGCGTGGCCATGGCGGAGGTGCGCGTGTATGCGGCGGCCTGCTCGCTCGCGGCCGGGCTCGTCGAGCGCGCGAAGGGGAAGGAGGATGCCTCGTTTTTCAGCGATCGCCGGGTCCTTCGCCTCCTCGCTTCGCTTTACAAGTGCTCCGCGCTCGGTCCCCGGCGCTCCGATCTCCTCCAGGTCGACTTCGCGCTCCGCGCCGTGGAGTTCCGCTGGCCCACGGTGCAGGGGGACCGTCGCGCCTTTGCCGAGCTCGTGCCGGGCGGAACCAAGCTCTTTTTCGGGACCACGCAGCATTCGTCATGGCAACATGCGACGCGCGGGGGGAGCGAGCTCGACGCGCCGATCGTGTACGTGCCGCAGACGGCAGAGGGGGATCTCGTGCGGGAGATCCTCGTCGGTATGGGGCACGAGCTCGTCGACGTGAGCGTGGCGGTCGCGGCTTTGCAAGCGCGGCGATCGGGAGAAGCGGGGCTCGGGCGTCCGAGGCTCTCGGGCTCGCCCGCGCATCCGCTCCTGCGGGTCGATCTGGCGACGCTGGATTCGCATCTCGACGGGGAAATCGAGCTCACGGAGAGCGGGCGCGCGGACGTGCAGGTCGAGACCTTGCGTGGCGCGGTCGTGGTGCTCGATGTCGAGGGCATGTTCCCCTTCCGCGCCAAGGTGCGGGTCGAGGACGTCGAGCTCGACGACAAGGACAAACGGGACCTCGCCGTGAACCTCACGAAGGCCGCCAAGAAACACCTCGAAGCGCTCGCCGACAAACTCGACGAGCTGCCGGTGTTCGTGCGTCATTCGCTCCGCCGGGTCGTCGTCGCCCATTCGCGCAAGGATAAGACGCTCGCCAAGCGCCGGATGACGATGCGCGTGTTTCCGGACATCCTCGGTGGGTATCATTCGCTTGCCGAGATCGAGGGGGACGGCTCGTCGCCGTATCCGTACATCACCCTTCCGCCGCCCTATCCGACGTCGCCGCGCCCGCGCCCTCCGCTTTGCCTCACCTCGGAGGAGTACGAGGCGATCCGGTCGCGCGCTTTGTTCGAGGACGTATCGCAGGCGATGAAACGCGAGCTCGTGATCGAGCAACGCAAGCAGGTCCCGCCCCTCGATTTCATCGGGCTCGATGCGACGCAACGGGGGAAAACCCTGGAGGTCGTGCCTTTCCGTGGGGATGGTTGTTCCGGGGAGATCGGGATCCTCGCGCCCGAGCACGCCTCGGCGCGGAGCATTCACGTGCACAAGACGAAGCGGCCCCTCTGCCGCATCCTCGACGGGGACGGCTGGCCGCTGCTCGCCGTGGTGAACGACGACGCGATCCCGACGAACCATGGATTCGACGGGATCAAGGGGCACGCGGCGCGCGAGGGGCTGCGGGAGCGGGTGGTCGCGCAGGCGGGCGAGGTCCTCGCGAAATGGTTTGTCCCGCCGCCCGGCGTGCTCGCCGAGCTACGCGTGCACGGGTTGGTCCCCGGCGCGCCGTTTTTCGTGACGGGTATGCTCTGGCTGCCTCCTTTGTGGGCCGCGGCGGGGCGCGTGGAGGTGCGGGACTCGGCGAACAGAATGACGATTCCGCGGAGCTTCGTCGTTCATGGATTGCGCCATTTCGAGGGGACGGTTCCGGTGTGCGGGCGCCTGCTCCTCGCGCCCGTGGCCGGGGACGGGAAAAACGCCGGGGCGGATGTGAACGTGGCATTGACCGAATTCCTCCTGCGCGAGGCAGGAGAGCTCGTCGATGCGGCCGAGGAGAAAGGCGCCCCCGCGGAGGTCATCGAGGGATATCGATGGATCCTGCGATTCCTCGGTAACGAGGTGGACGGGCTCGAGGTCCTTGCGGCGGATCGACGGCGCGTGATGGCGCCCGAGATCGTGGCGGAGCTCGAGGCGCGTGGTCGGGTCTGGGTCACGCGCGGCGAGGGCACGACGGAAGGGGTTTTCCCGGGGGAGGCGCCGCCTTTCATTTTGCGGGACGACGGCGGGCCGCTCGTCTCGGTGCTGCGGGCCCGTACGAAGGTGGTGCGTGAGCTCGGGGGAATCGTCGAAGAGAGCCCTGCGCGGGGGCCAAGTGAACCGATGAATCCCGCCGTGCTCGCGGCCGTGCAGGCATTCACATTTGCGAATCCCTCGAAAAAGACGCCGGCGTCGCCCACGATGGCCGAGGTCGAGCCGTTCGTCGCGCCCGACGTCGAAGATCCGCCTTCCTCGGAGAGGGCCGACGTCTCCGACGAGGAACCCGATTCGTCGTGGTTTCGTGGGCTCGTGTCGCGCGTGGTCTTGCTCTTCGACCCGCCCGAGCCGATGGAGCCGGCCACGCGGGCGCTTGGTCCCTCGCTCCTGCAAGCGATCGACAAGCTCGGGCTCGCGCCGTCGAAGGTGGTGACGGGTGTGCGGTATGCGCGGAGCGGTCGGCCCCTCCGTTTTGATCCGAAGTCGGGCAACCTCGTCCTCAACCGCTCGCACCCGGCGGTGAAGGCGATCGCGGCGAAAGCGAAGGACGATCCTCGCGCCCGCACGTTGCTCGTCGCCGCCGCCGTGCGTGAGATCAACCGCGTGCTCGAGGTCGTCACCGACGCCACCGAGCGGCGCGTGCTCCTCTCGTTTTTGCGCGGGGAGCCGCTCTGACGTGCGCCTCGGGCGATCGGGACGCACGGGACCTCACCCGGGACGAGGCGGATGGGAGGCTTCCACACCGCGGGGATCGGGGGTTCTCGGGGGTGGTAGGCGTCGGACTCCCCGTGGTAGCCTCGCGGCCCGATGGCGCTGTCCGAAAATATCCAGTTCTACGCAGCGACCGACGTAGGCCGCGTACGTGATCACAACGAGGACAACTTCCTCGTCGACAAGAAGCTCGCGCTCTCCATCGTCGCCGATGGCATGGGCGGGCATGCGGCCGGCGAGGTGGCGAGTGCCCTCGCGGTGCGGATCATCCACGAGGAGATCAAGAAGCACAAGGACGTCGTCGAGAAGTACGCGCGCGAAGGCGTGAGCGGTCGGGCGGGCGCCAAGGAGATCCTCGCCATCATGGAGCTCGCGGTGCAGCGAGCCTGCGCGAAGATCCACGACGAGGCGAAGCAAGACGCGAACAAACGCGGCATGGGCACGACGCTGTCGTCGCTCTTGATCGTGGCCTCGCACGGGTTCATCGCGCACGTCGGCGACAGCCGCATCTACCTCCTGCGCGGCGGCAAGGTGCAGCAAATCACCGAGGATCACACGGTCTACAACGAGCTCATCAAGCGCGGGAAGCTCACGCGCGATCAGATCGAGAAGGTCGCGCAGAAGAACGCGATCACCCGCGCCGTCGGCGTGTACGAGCGCGTCGAGGTCGACACGCTGACGATCGAGGTGCTGCCGGGAGACCAGTTCCTGCTCGCCTCGGACGGGCTGCACGGGTACATCGCGCACACGGCGGAGCTCGAGCCGTACTTCGAAGAGGCAGACGGCGAGATCGCGACGCGCGAGCTCATCGATCTCGCGAATCGCAAGGGCGGCAAGGACAACATCACCGCGATCCTGGTTCGCCTCGGCGAGGGCGACAAACAGGACGACAACCGCGTGCGGCGGCTGCACCTCAAGCGCGAGGTGCTGGCGAAGATGCCGCTCTTCTCGCGTTTGTCCGAGCGCGAGATGCTCCGGATCATGCAGGTCGCGGACGTGGTCTCGTACGACGTCGATCAGGCGGTCGTGAAGGAGGGAGATCGCGGCGACGAGCTCTTCATCGTGCTGTCGGGGCAGGTGCGGATCAGCCGCGGCGATACGGTGCTGAACGAGTTCGGCACGGGAGAGCACTTCGGCGAGATGGCCCTGATCCGCGCGATGCCGCGATCGGCCACGGTGACGGCGATCGAGCCGAGCGAGCTCATCGTCCTGCACCGGAACGACTTCTTCGAGATCCTGCGCAAGGAGCACGAGCTCGCGGTGAAGCTGCTCTGGCAGTTCCTCGGCGTGCTCGCCGATCGCCTCGATCAGACGTCGCGTGATCTCAGCACGGCGCACGAGGAGCTCAACGCCGAGGACATCACGGACGCGATCTTCCCGGAAGACAGCGACCCCGCGGACATCGAGCCGACGACGGAGCCGCGCCCCCGCGACAGCCATGTGCCCGATCCGCCTTCGGAATTGCCTCCGGCGGAGGCTTGAGAAGCGCCGCTCCGCCGTGGGCGTGCGGTTTCCCTGGCATAAGCAATTGACACGTTCTGGCAAGCGCCAGTAGCGTCCGTCCAACGGAAAGGTTTCCCATGGAAGGCGGAATCTGCGATCGCAAGGGCAATGGCTTTCGCCTCGGGCGGCGGGGCCCGATTTCGCCCACTTCGCTTGCGACCCTGGTGGCGCTCGCGACAACCCTGGTGACGGCCTCTGCGCGCGCAGATGAGCCGCGCAGCGCCACCGAGCCTCGCGTGATGCAGGAGCCCGGCGAGGTGGTGAACGTGATCGACGCCTTCGATGACGGCGATCCGTTCGACATCGCGATAAGCCTCGGGTTTCAGTACTCGAGCAAGAGCGCCAAGATCCTGCGCGAGACGAACATCTTCGGGCCAGGGCTCACGTCGGGCGGGTTCACCTCGAACCTGATGAACGTGGCCGCGTACAGCGAGCAGACCTCGCGGCTCATCCCGCGCGTCGACATCGGGGTCTTCAAGGATCTCGCGCTCTACTTCCGCGTGCCGATCATCCTCAACAACACGCGGGAGCTCACGGATCTCGACGGGAGCGCGAGCGCGCAGAACGTCGTGCTCGCGGGCGCGCCGGGCGAGCAGCTCTTCAACTTGCCGTTCACGTCGCCCGATCGCAGCGGGCTCGAGTACCTCGCGGTCGGCATCGACACGAGCGCGTTCATGAACCAGGCGCGTGATCGGACGAAGCCCACCCTGCTCTTCGGCGTCGAGGGTCGCTTCGCGCTCGGCACGCCGATGCACGCTTGCAACCCGCAGGCGACGGTCTCGTGCGCGCATCCGTCGGACATCGACCGGGACACGGTGCGCGACGGGGATCTCGAGGGCTTCGACGTGGCCCAGCGGGATCCCGGCGTCACGCGCGGCACGATCGGGCTCGAGGTGCACACGCTCGTCTCGAAGCGCATCAAGTACCTCGAGCCGTACGGCGGGTTCTCGGCGCTCTTCGAGTTCCAGCAGGACTCGTCGGACTACGGCATCACGGACCTCGAGGGGTCGCTCGTGAACCGCCCGCCGATCTCGGGCACGATGACCCTCGGGCTCATGATCATCCCGTGGGAGAACCGCGAGAAGTTCGGGCGGCTCACGTTCGATATGCGCGTGCAGGGCAAGTACACGTCCGAGGGGCGTGACTACTCGGAGATCTTCGACGCGATCGGTTCGAGCAGCGCGAGTTCGCTCCGCCAGCCGCAGTGGGCAAAGTACCGGCGCAACCCGGCCTACGACGAGAACGCGCCGGCCGGGATGCGTCAGCCGATCTCCATCATCGACGAGAACTCGCAGAAGACGTACGTGACGGGTCTGACCGACGTGCAGCAGTACGCGTCGATCCGCGCGCAGGGCTCGGTCACCTGGCAGGCGAGCGAGTTCGTCAAGTTCAACCTGGGCTTCGGCTTCACGCACGATCAGAAGCACGGGATCACGGGCGATCAGCCGTGCAACCCGACGTTCAAGGACGACATCGGGCAGTCGGGCCCGTGCAAGAGCGGCAACGAGCTCAACGTGGGTGAGTTCATCAGCGCCACGGGTATTCCGAACCCGAACTATCGTCCCTCGATCAACGCGGTCGGAAGGCGGTTCTGGGTGAGCGACAGCAACACCTTCGACGTCTTCGCGAGCGGCGTGGTGATGTTCTGATCGAGCGCCGCGCGGCTCGGATCCTGCTGGTGCTCGCGGCGCTCGGCTCCGCGAACCCCGCCTCCGCGGACCCTCCGCGGACCAAGGATCCGAGCGGCGCGAGCGCGGAACCTTCGCGTCGGACCGCGACCCTGTTCGCGACGAAGATCGCGGGGGACACGGGCAAAACGAGCGCGGATGGCGCGGAGCTCGTGCCGCTCGCGGGGCAACTCGACGCGTTGCTCGCGGACGCGGCGCAGGATCTCGGGCTCGTGCTGGATCTCGATCAGCGGGGCGCGGCGCCCGAGGACGAGGCCGAGCTCGTGGCGCTGGCGAGCTCGCTCGGCGGTACGTTGATCGTGCCGAGCCTCCGCGCGCGGGATGGGGACCTCGAGCTTCGGCTGGTGCTCGCCGAGGCTTCTTCGCCCGAGCTTCGGGTGCGGATCGAGCGGGTGAGCCGGGCCGATCTCGCGGTGCGCGGCGTGGTGATGTTGCGGGATCTCGTGACGGCGCGCAGCGAGTTGCCTGCACGAAGATCCGAGCCGCGTCAGGCGCCCGAGGGGACACTCACGTACCCTGCGACGAGCGCGGGGCGCACCTCGCTCGCGGTCAACGCGACGTTGTTCGGCGGGCTGCTCGGGTACTCGATCCAGCGGGCGAGCGGGTCGCAGGATCCGAGGCTCTTGTATCCGCTGCTCGCGGTGGGCGCGGGGGGCGGGCTCGTGACGTCGATCCTCGTGGCGGAGGAGTGGGACGTCGGGGTGGGGGCCGCGTGGTTTCTCGCGTCGGGGGCGTGGTGGCCGACGCTCGCGGGGCACATGATCCACGCGGGTCGGTTCGGCGGGTCGGGGCGCGAGGGCGAGCAGTGGACGGCGGGGCTCGTGGCGGGCACGACGGGGCTCTCGTTGGCGACGCTGGGGCTCGCGCTCCGGGGCATGTCGGAGGGCGGAGCGCTGCTGGCGCATTCGGGCGGCGGGTTCGGGCTCGTGCTCGGGGGCATGACGGAGGCGCTCGTGCGGGGCAACGTGGACCAGTTCCCGATCGCGGGGATGGGGTACGGCGCGGGGCTCGGGTGGCTCGGGGCAGCGGCGCTCGCGGTGCACTGGCGGCCCTCGACGAACCGGGTGGTGGCGATGGATCTCGGGGCGCTGCTCGGCGGGCTCGGCGGCGCGGCGCTCGGCAGCCCGCTTTTGCTCGACGGGCCAACGGAGACGCAGCAACGGGCCTGGGTGGGGCTGACGGGCGGCATGGCGGTCGCTGGGGCGGCGATCGGGTGGTTGATGACGAGGCCCAAGGCGGAGGCGTCGCGGCCGACCAAGCGGGCGCCCGGGGACGTGGCCACGACGCTGCCGGTTTTCGGGGTGATCGGGCAGAGCAGCGTGGGAGAGCGGCGCGCGCCCGTCGTGGGGCTATCGTGGAGCGGGGCGTTGCGGTAGAGCAGCGCTTCGTACTGCCAGTGGGCGGCGGACATCACGGAAGACCATGAAGATCACGGTGAACGAGGCGCAGGCGGGAGTTCGGTTGGACAAGCTCCTGCTCGAGGTGATGCCGACGCTCGGGCGAGCCGGGGCGAAGCGGCTGTTCGAGGGCGGCAAGGTGCGTCTCCACGAGGGCGGAGGCGAGCGCGGGCGGCGGGTGGCGAAGGGGGACGTGGCGCGCGCGGGCGACGTCGTTTCCGTCGAGCTCGACCCGTCGGCGCTCGAAGGAGGCGCGACGCCGGATCCGGATGTGCCGCTTACGGTGGTGCTCGAGACGAACGAGGTGATCGTTCTGGACAAACCCGCGGGGCAACCCACGGCGCCGCTCGAGCCCGGGGAGCGTGGTACGCTGGCCAATGCGATCGTGGCGCGGTATCCCGAGTGTGCGGGGATCGGTTTTTCCGCGCGTGAGCCTGGGCTTTGCCATCGGCTCGATACGGAGACGAGTGGGCTCGTGCTGGCGGCGCGGACGCAGAAGGCGTTCGAGGTGCTGACGGCGGCGAACAAGGAAGAGCGCCTCGACAAACGGTATTTGCTCGTCTGCGCGGCGAAGGATTTGCCGGAGACGGCGGCGATCGAGATCCCGCTTTCGCCGCACCCGAAGGATCGTCGTCGCGTGTATCCGTGCGTGCACCCGCGCGACGTGGAGCGGTATTCGCCGCGGCCTGCGCGGACGACGTACCAGAAGCTCTCGGAGCGGGACGGCTGGGCGCTCGTGGAGGCGCGGGCGGGGAAGGCGACGCGGCACCAGATCCGGGCGCATTTCGCGGCGATTGAGCATCCGCTGGCCGGGGACTCGCTTTATGGCGGGGAGAGCGTTCCGGGGCTTGCGCGGCATGCATTGCATGCGTCGAGGATCGCCTGGGGCGGGGATGCAAGGGTGCCGGCGTTCACGGTGAACTCGCCGCTGCCGGCGGACATTGCGGGGATCGTGGGGGCGGAGGAGGGGACCTAGAACGTCGATCGGTGTGACGACCGCTCGATGTCCTGGGCTTCTTTCGTCCCGCGCGTGCGATTGTCGCGTTAGCGGAAAATGCAGCCGTGACTGCATCGAAATGGGGTCTGTCGCAGCGCGGCAGCCCTGCGTGAACACGCACACGCGGACCTCGGAAAAAGTAGAAAACTGGCGCACGACGAAGCTTCCGCTTGACAGGCGCCCCCGTTCCAGCGCTAACATTCAATTCCCTGATTTACGCGCTGCGCGGGTGGGGGAGTCGAGACTGCGGCAAGGGTGGAATCGCGTCATGCCGAAGTGGGTGGAAGCCGGAATGATCGCCGACCTGCGCCGACGCGTGCAGGGAGAGGTGTGCGATACGGCCGACACGCTCGAGGCGTATTCGCGCGACTATGGGGGGATCGTTCGCCGGCTGCCCGGCGTCATCGTGAGGCCGCGCGACGAAGGCGACGTCGCTCGGACGATGCGTTATGCGTTCGAGCAGTCCCTGCCCGTCTCCGCCCGGGCGGTCGGACATTCGCTGCGCGGACAATCGCTGAATGACGGCGGCATCGTCATCGACCTCCGCTGTCTGCGCACGCTCGAGCCGATCCTGCCTGAAGACCGCCATTTCACCGCCGATGCCGGCGTGTTGTGGCGGGAGGTCGTCGCCGCCGCGGTGCCGCTCGGCCTGTCTCCGCCGGTGCTGACCGGCTACCCCCACGTCTCGGTGGGCGGCACCCATTCGGCCGGCGGCTGGGGCATGTCGTC
Organism: Polyangium sp. (in: bacteria); assembly: GCA_031374535.1. Lineage (GTDB taxonomy): Bacteria > Myxococcota_A > Polyangia > Polyangiales > Polyangiaceae > Polyangium. Next base: position 161 of record JANMGF010001282.1, on the reverse strand, counting down.
GGCGCGGCACGGAGCCCAGATCGACAACTGCCTGGCGCTCGACGTCGTCAGCGGAGAGGGCGAGCTCGTCCGCTGCTCCCGCGAGGAGGAGCCGGAGCTGTTCCACCACGTGCTCGGCGGGCTCGGGCAATTCGGCATCATCACGCGCATCCGCCATCGCC
>JANMGF010001261.1:0-1095 GCA_031374535.1 Polyangium sp. (in: bacteria) | reverse complement strand
CGCTCCCGCTTCCGCTGCCGATACGCAGGCCGACGCTCTGCTTCTCATCCGCGCCATGATCACCGCCGCTTTCATCGACGGGCAGATCGACCCCGACGAACGGACGCGTATCCTCAATCGCCTCAGCCGCGCCGGCCTCGGCCCCGAGGATCAGGCCGCGCTCGCCCGCGAGATCGAGGCCCCGCAGCCGCCCTTCGCGCTCGTCGGCCAGATTCGCTCCCCGCAAATGGCCGAGCAATTCTACGTCGTCTCCCTCCTCTCCGCCGGCATCGAATCCGAGGCCGAGCGCTCGTACCTGAAAGGACTGCCCTCCATGCTTGGCCTCCGCCCCGACGACGTCGCCCGCCTCCATCACGGCCTCGGCATCCCCGCCCTCCCGTGACGACAGCTTCGCCGGTCCGTGACCGAGCTTCGCCGGTCCGTTGGTTTCGTCATTATCTGCGGGGTGCGGGCGAGAGTTCATGAGATCCCCGCGAGCAGGTCGACGAGCTTGCCGCCCATCCTCTTCGGTTTGCGATCGTGCGGTGATAAGCGGATGCTTATCGGTTATCAAGCACAGCGACAAACGTCCCGTGACGACCGCGCTCGTCGACGACGCCGCCGAGGTCGGAGCCGACGCCGGAGCCCTGAAGGCTGAATATCGGTAGGTTTCGTCGGGCGTCCGTTGTAGGCTCCGTGCTCAGTCCGGAGCAAGACCATGCCTTTCCTTCCTCTGTCGCGACGGCCGCGTATCCTCACGGCCCTTCTGACGTGCATGAGCCTCGGTGTTTCGCTCGCCGCGTGCGGGAACGAGCCCTCGGACGACGCGCCGGTGGGCGAGGGGCCGCCTGGACCTCCGGGGCCAACCGGCCCCCAGGGCGACGCTGGCCCCCCCGGCCCGCAAGGCGAGGCGGGGCCCGTCGGCCCGCAGGGAGAGCAAGGTTTGCCTGGACCCGAGGGCAGCGCAGGTCCTCAGGGCGAGCAGGGGCTCCCAGGTCCCCAAGGGTTGCCCGGTCTCGCGGGGCCCATGGGTCCAATGGGGCCCATCGGGCCAGCGGGGGCGATGGGGCCAACGGGCGCAATGGGCCCGATGGGGGCGACGGGCGCGACGGGCGC
>JANMGF010001243.1:0-3723 GCA_031374535.1 Polyangium sp. (in: bacteria) | reverse complement strand
GCTCACCGAGAAGTCGAAGGACTTTCGTCTCGCGGTGTATTACGGCGCGGCGAAGGCACACACCGATGGGCTCGTGGGCGTCGTCGATGGGCTCGTGCTCATCAACGAGCTGAACGCGGCCTACTGGGACAAGATGTATCCGCCGATCAAGCGCCCGCGCACGCGCGGCAACTTGATGGGCTGGTTCGGCGATCAGCTCACGGTCGTGATCCAGGCGTTCAGCCCGACCGCGAAAGATGCCGATCTCGTGGGCGCGCTCGAGCAAGCGAGCCGCGCGCTCGACGGAGAGCTCCGGGACAAACTCGGCGACGCGTATTCGGGCATGGGGTCGATGCGCGAGTCGTCACGGCGTCTGCTCGCGAGTGTTCCGAAAGAAGCACCGCCTCCGCCACCGCCTCCGCCACCGCCGCCACCGCCACCGCCGCCTCCACCGCCGCCTCCGCCGCCCCCGCCGGCTGCCGCGCGTCCTGCGCCTCCGCCTCCGCCCGCGGCGTTTGTCGCGGCGCCCGTGGAGTCCGCGCCGGTCGAGGTGCCGGATGGTTCGTCGATCGCCGACGTGGATTCGGCGAACGCGGTGCTCGATCAGGTGGGCACGTTGCTCATGCGCGCCGGCGATGCATTACGCGCGGCCGATCCTTCGAGCGCCTTCGCGTACCGCATCAGCCGCACGGGTCTTTGGCTCTTCATGCAGCAGGATCCGCCTGCGGAGAGCGGACAGACGTACCTGCCTTCGCCGCCCGATCACGTGCGTGGCGCGTTCGACGGCATGGCCGAGGCGGGCAACTGGGATGGGATCCTCGGGTCGGTTGACGAGGTCGTGTCCGAGCATCGGTTGTGGCTCGATCCGCACCGGCATGTAGCAAACGCGCTCGGGGAGCTCGGCTACGCGGACGCGAAGGACGCGTATCTGCGCGAGGTCGCGCTCCTCTTGCAGCGCGCGCCAGGGCTTTCGGAGCTCACGTTCAACGACGGTGTTCCGCTCGCGGACGATCTCACGAAGGCGTGGATCGAGGCCGAGGTTCGTCCGGTGCTCGGGTCGGGCGGCGGCGGCGGTGGTGCCGCGTCGGGCGGCGGCGCGCCAGGTGGCAAGGGATTTCGTGCGCTCGACAAGGCGATCGGCGACGCGCGGAACCTCATCGAGAATGGCGATCCGCTCGGGGCCATCCAGGCCGTGTCGAAGGTCGCGGGGCAGGCCGTGACGCCCGTCGACAAATTCCGGAGCAAGCTCGCGATCGCGCAAATATGCTTGCAGATCGGGCAACTCGCGATCGCGCGGGCGCAGCTCGACGGGCTCGAGCGCATGGCGAAGCAGCACCGTCTCGACGAGTGGGATCCGGAGCTCTGCGCCGAGCTTTATGGCGCGCTCTACACGGCGCTGCGCGGCCTGAACCAGGGGTACGAGGTGAGTGAGGAGGCGCGCAAGCGTGAGAACGAGGCGTTCGAGCGTCTTTGCGAGCTGGATGCCGCTGCGGCCTTCCGCATCTCGGTCACCTGAGCGCCCGCGTAGTGAAGAGAGCGAACTCGTTCGCGAAGATAACGATGGACGAACTCGGGGTAGTTTGCGGTATTCTTCGTGCTGCCTGTCGAGGTGGGCCCCGACCTGACGGCAACCACGTTTATCAACGTTGGGCGGCAAGGTAAGGCCGCTCGGAGCATGTAGCTCCCAAGCGTAGGGGAAAGGAGCCTTCCGCGATGTCGAAAGAAGGATCGGTCGCGCCGAAAGAGCGCGTCAACATCACGTACAAGCCAGCGACGGGGAACGCGAAGGAAGAGGTCGAGCTCCCGCTGAAGCTCCTCATGCTTGGTGACTACACCATGCGGCCCGATCCCACGCCGCTCGAGGATCGGAAGCCCATCAACGTCGACAAGGACAACTTCCAGAAGGTGATGGCCGAGCAGAAGCTCTCGCTGAACCTGGCCGTGAAGGATCGCCTGTCGGAGCAAACGGAAAACGAGCTCAACGTCAACCTCAAGTTCCGTCGCTTGTCGGACATGGAGCCGGCGGCGATCGCGAACCAGGTGCCGGAGCTGAAGAAGCTGCTCGAGCTTCGCGCGGCGCTCACGGCGCTGAAGGGCCCGCTCGGAAACGAGAAGGCGTTCCGCAACAAGATTCAAACGATCTTGAACGATCCGGCCCAGCGCAACCGGCTCATCAACGAGCTCGGCCTCAAGCAGGGGGAGGAGTAACCGATGGCTGGCGAGACCCAGACGCAAGGCGGCGCGGGCGTACAGACGCTCGAAGGCGGCAGCCTGCTCGACGACATCCTCTCGGAGACCAAGATGGCTCCGGGCGACGAGGGCTACGAGGTCGCAAAGCGCGGCGTCCAGGCCTTCATCGCGGAGCTCATCGCCCCGAAGCGTGAGGGCGAGAAGGTCGACAAGGCCCTCGTCGACGCGCTGATCGCCGAGATCGACGCGAAGCTGTCGCGCCAGATCGACGAGATCCTCCACCACCCGACCTTCCAGAAGCTGGAGTCGGCGTGGCGTGGCCTCAAGTTCGTCGTGGACCGCACGGATTTCCGCGAGAACGTCAAGGTCGAGGTCCTGAACTGCTCGAAGGAAGACCTGCTCGCCGACTTCGAGGACGCCCCCGAGGTGCCCAAGAGCGGCCTTTACAAGCTCGTCTACTCGGCTGAGTTCGGCCAGTTCGGCGGACGCCCCTACGGCGCGCTCATCGCGAACTACGAGTTCGGCCCCGGCCCGCAGGACATCATGCTCCTGCAGAAGTGCGCGTCCGTCGCGACCATGTCGCACGCGCCCTTCATCGCGGCAGCCGGCCCGCAGTTCTTCGGCCTGAAGGACTACCTCAACCTGCCGAACCTGAAGGACCTCAAGGCGCTCTTCGAAGGCCCGCAGTACACGAAGTACAACGCCTTCCGCGAGACCGAGGACTCCCGCTACGTCGGCCTCGTGATGCCGCGGTTCCTCCTTCGCCTCCCCTACGGCGCGATGACCGTGCCCGTGAAGGAGTTCAACTACGACGAGAACGTGATCGGCCAGCACGAGTCGTACTGCTGGGGCAACGCGGTCTTCGCGTTCGCGACGCGCCTCGCCGACAGCTTCGCCAAGTACCGCTGGTGCCCGAACATCATCGGCCCGCAGGCCGGCGGCTCGGTGGAGAACCTGCCGCTCCATCAGTACGAGGCGATGGGCGAGATCCAGACGAAGATCCCGACCGAGATCATGCTGACGGAGCGGCGCGAGTACGAGCTGTCGGAGGAGGGCTTCATCGGCCTCACCTTCCGCAAGGACTCCAACCAGGCGTGCTTCTTCTCCGCCAACTCGGTGCAGAAGGCGAAGTACTTCGGCCAGAGCCCCGAAGGGCGCGCGGCGGAGACCAACTACCGCCTCGGCACGCAGCTCCCGTACATCTTCGTGGCGTGCCGCATCGCGCACTACCTGAAGGTGATCCAGCGCGAGCAGATCGGAACGAACAAGGAAGCCGCGGAGCTCGAGAGCGAGCTGAACACGTGGATCAGCCAGTACGTCGTGGATCAGGAAGGCGTCTCGTCCTACCTGCGCGGCGTTCGTCCGCTGCGTCAGGCGCAGATCACGGTCAGCGAGGTCCCCGGCAACGCGGGCTTCTACAAGGTCGACATGAAGGTGCGCCCGCACTTCAAGTACATGGGCGCGGCCTTCGAGCTCTCCCTCGTCGGCAAGCTCGACAAGGAGTGAGGGACACCGTCGGCGTTGCCCCGTCGTGACGTGTGTTACGACGGGCGC
>JANMGF010001236.1:0-11361 GCA_031374535.1 Polyangium sp. (in: bacteria) | reverse complement strand
CCCGGCGGCCAACTCACGCCCGCGGGCGCCCCCGGGGGGCGTTACGGATCGATGCGCTTTCGCGACGGCGCGCTGCCGATCCTCGTGCCCATCACCGACGCGCCTTTCCACAACGGCAGGCGCGTCGGGAGCCCGGACGTCCTCCACGACACCTACGATTTCAACGACCAGCCCCCCTTCCCCACGCCTACCGTCGACGCGCTCCTCACCGCGATGAAGGAGAAGGGCGCGCGGATCATCGGCATCTCCTCGTCGAACGGCGTGCGTTTGGGCGGCGATCCCTACGAGGACATGGCGTACCTCGCCGACCAGACCGGCTCCCTCGTCCCGCCCTCCGCGTTCGGCGGTCTTCAGTGCGGCACGGGCCTCAACGGCGCCTTCCTCGTGCCCGACGGCCCCTCGAACGCCGACAACCCCGGCGGGACCTGCCGCCTCGTCTTCGACATCAGCACCGACGGCAGCGGGCTCAACGACGTCACGCTCGACAACGGGATCAAGGCTCTCCTCAAGTCGATCCGCTTCGACATCCGCGCCCTCTCCACGGCGAGCCTCGCCGATCCCATCGACGCGGTGGACACGTTCATCGCGCAGATCTCGGTCAACGCGCCCGGCGGCAACGACGCCGCAGAGCCCGGCGTCCCGTGCTTCTCACTGAACGCCGTCCAGCAGCTCAAGGACGTCTGGTCTGGCGCGAAGGGGCTCGTCAAGGCGCAGGACGGCGTCAACGAGACCGCCCTCGGGATCGTTCCTGGTCAAAAGATCTGCTTCAAGGTCGTGCCAAAGCCGAACACGACATTCCCGCAAAACGCGACCGCGCAGATCTTCAAGGCCACGCTCTCGGTCAAGGCGCAGAACGGCGTCTCGCCCTCGGAGCTCCTGCTCGGCGTGCCGCGCGAGATCCTCTTCGTCGTGCCGCCCGCCCCGCAGTGACGATCACCACGTGGGCTCTTTGCGGCCCTTGCGCTTCTTCTTGCGCTCCTTGTTCCCGATCCCCATCTTCCCCCACTCGTACGAGAGCCGTCGGCGGAAGGCCCCGTTGTCGTCTCCGCCGTAGACGAAGAGCTCGCGCGGCGTCTCCGTCTCGCCCACCGTCGGTTGCCACAGCTCCGTCGGCACGAAGGCCATGGACACCGGCACGTCGAAACGCATCCGCGCCACGATGACCCCGCACCGCGCGTGATCCGATCCCTTCCCGCAGCCGCCACCCAGCACGAGCTCCTCGTTGCCGAGCGGATGCCAGGTCCAGAGCCTTTCGATCTTGAACGGATCGTCGGGCCTTCGTTTCTCGAGCGCGACGCGGATCTCCTCCGGCACGAGCGGCTCCAGCGCGAGCGCGAGCGCCGTCTTCGTGTCGGCCGGATGAAACGAGAGCGGCGTCCCTCGGCTCACGTTGAGCACGACCTCGAAGCTGTTGGCCTCGCCGACGCAGCAACGAAAGCCCACGTCGGGGCGACGGATGTCGGCGCGTACGCCTCGCCCGTTCGCGCACCGACCGACGAGCTCACCCTGCGACGCGTTTCCGCCCCGGACCGCGCCGAGGTTCATCTTGCTCGCGTCACGCCGCCACTGGCTCGACGTCCACTGCCAGATGCCGCCGTGCAGATCATGGACACCAAACGCGCTCTTGCAGCCAGCGTTCACCCCGTTCGGCACGAGCGTGCGGGTCGAGCCCGTCGCGCACGTCGCGGGCTTGTACGTGTCGCCGTACTCGTACGCGGTGTTCTGCGAGCCCTTGCACGCGCGCTCCCACTCGAGCTCGGTGCAGAGACGCTTCTCGTGCGACGCGCAGAGCTCGGCGGCCTCGGCCTGCGTCACGTTCGTCGTGGGGATCGCGCCGGGCTCGTTCGGGTACGGGAACACGTCGATGTAGAAGCCGGTCATCACGACCTGCTCGCCCGCCATCTCCTCGTCGGCGACGCGCGGCAGCCTCTCGGGCGGCGTGCCCGCGATGAGCGCGCCGGGCGGGATCCACGCCATTCCTGGCCGCGGGTCCGGCTCACGATCGGCCGTCACCCACGGAGGCTCGGCCTCGGGACCCGCGTCCGTCGGCGCGAGCTCCGCGCGTTTGCCCTCGCAGCCGAGCGCGAGCCAAGCGGCGGCGACGAGGGCCTTCTTCACGTCGGCTCGTGCTCGCGCTCCCGGAGCCCGAGCTCCTTCATCTTGAGCTGCAGACCCTTGCGCGAGATCTTGAGCAGGCGCGCCGCGTGCGTGACGTTGCCCTGCGTCTGCTTCAGCGCGCGCACGATGAGATCACGCTCGAGCCGGCTCATCGCGGCCTTGACCTGCTCCTTCAAACCATCGGAGAGCCCCGCCGGCTCACCCGACGGAGGCTCGGGGCTCGACGCGAACGACGCGCGCGGGCCCTCCGCGATCGAAGGCACGCTCATGGCCGCGCCTGCGTGCGTCGCGTTCGAACGCACCTCCTCGGAGAGATCCTCGAGCCGGATGCGGGCGCCGTCCGCGAAGAGCACCGCGCGCTCGATCACGTTCTCGAGCTCGCGAATGTTCCCCGGCCAGCCGTAGGCCGAGAGGCGATCGAGCGCGTCCGGCTCGACGCCCTCGATGTTCTTGCGCAGGCGCGCGTTGAACTTCGCGATGAAGTACGAGACGAGCGGTGTGACGTCCGTGCGGCGCTCCCGCAGCGCGGGCAGCGCGATCGACACCACGTTGAGTCGGTAGAAGAGATCCTCGCGGAACGCCCCTATGCCGATCTCGCGCTTGAGATCGCGGTTCGTCGCGGCCACGAGCCGCACGTCGACGCGGATCGTCTTGATCCCGCCCACGCGCTCGAACTCGCTCTCCTGGAGGACACGCAGGAGCTTCACCTGCATCTCGTTCGGGATCTCGCCGATTTCGTCGAGGAACAACGTCCCGCCCGACGCGAGCTCGAAGCGACCCGGCTTCGACGCGACGGCGCCGGTGAACGCGCCTCGCTCGTAACCGAAGAGCTCGGACTCCATCAGGTCCTTCGGGATCGCGGCGCAGTTCACCTTGATGAACGGCCGATCGCGCCGGCTCGAGTTCTCGTGCAAGGCCCGCGCGACGAGCTCCTTGCCCGTCCCGCTCTCGCCCGTGATGAGCACCGTCGTGGGCGTATCCGCGACACGCTCGATGATCGCGTAGAGATCGTGGATCGGCTGGCTCTCGCCGATGATGCCGAAGCGCGCCGTCCCCTCGCGTGGGGCGGAGACGGCGACGACCTCACGCGACGCGTCGGCGCTCGCGAGGTCGCGGGTGCGCAGCGCCTTGCGGACGACGAGGCGCACCTCGTGCTGGTCGAAGGGCTTCGTGATGTAGTCGAAAGCGCCGGTTTTCAGGGCCTCGACGGCGTTGTCGACCGTCCCGTGGGCCGTCAACATGACCACGGGGCGCGTCGGATCGTCCCGCATGGCGGCGCGGAGCAGATCCATCCCGTCCACCTTGGGCATCCGGAGGTCCGTGATCACCAGGTCGATGTGGTGCTCCTTGAGGAAAGCGAGAGCCTCCTCCCCGTCCTCCGCGGTGTGGACCTCGTAGCCGTCCCGACCGAGCTGCGCGCTGAGCACGCGGCGCAGGTTGGCCTCGTCGTCCACGACCAGGATCTGCTTCTTTTCGGGTAGCACGCCGCGAGGTTACCAGAGCCGGGGGCAACGGGGGGATCCGGGGCCCTTGCCGGGGGGAAGGCGGGCGGAGGGGCTCTCCGGGGGCGTCCGGCGGGCCTCCCGGGAGGAATCCGGAGGAGGGGTGCCGGCCGCCCGAAGGCGAAAGTGACGGGATCCAGGGCATCTCGCTCACCGTGTACGCGCTTTTTTTCGCGTACGGCGGCACATGCCATTATGCTCGCTACGAAGGACGAATACTGCATGTGGGGAACGCGCGCGCAGGGGGTATCTCTGGTCGGGTTCGTCGTTGGGGTGACCCTGGCGACGGGTATGGCCATGGCCGATGGCCCGCAGAATCCGTTCGCCGGCGACTGCAACCGCACGGCGACCGATGAGGATGTCGAAGGCGCCAAGGGCGCTCACAAGGCTGCACGGCAGTTCTACGAGCGGGGCGAGTACGCTCGAGCCATCCAGTACTGGCGTGATGTCTTCAACCTCGACTGCAACGCGGTCGGGACGTTGCTGAACATTGCCAACGCGTACGAGAAGCTCGGCGATCGACAGAACGCGATCTTCGCGCTCGAGGCGTACCTCAAGCGCGCGCCGGACGCCCCGGACGCGTCGAAGATCCAGACACGCGTCAAGAACCTGAAGGACCTTCAGGCGAGCCAGGCGACGACCGCGTCGGCGAGCTCGACGGCGACGATCGCTCCCACGAGCTCGTCGATACGCCCCGATCTTCCGCCGCCTCCACCCGTGAAGCCTTACGGCGTCGCGCCGTGGATCACCGTCGGCGTCGGCGGCGCGGCCCTCGTCGCGGGCGCGATCCTCTTGCCCATAGGGATCATGAACGTGGACGGCGCGCAAGGCGAAGGCAAATGCGTCGAGGTCATCAACACCAAGCCGCCCGAGGGTTTGTCGGAGGCCGTCCTCTACAAGGACTACCTCTCTCCCAAGAAAGACACGGGGAAGTGGTGGTGTGGGACCAACCAGGCGGCGCACGACCAGGCGGCGCTCGGGCAGTCGCAGGTGCTCATCGGCAAGATTGCGCTCGGCGTCGGCGGCGCGGCGGTCGCGGGCGGCCTCGTGTGGGAGCTGCTCTTCAACAAGCCCGTCGCGCAGTCCACGACGCCCGCTGAGAAGACCACCGGCCACGTGCGCATCACGCCGGCCGTGGGTCCCGGCATGAGCGGCGTCCTCGTCCACGGTTCGTTCTGACGAACTGCTTGGCCCTCAAACGGGCGGTCGGTCTCCCCAAGGCATCTCGTGTTGCAGGATCGGCGGCGGCAGCGTCGCCCTGATCTCCTGCGCGATCCGCACGACGAGCTCGTAAAAAATCACCGCGCTCGCGCCGTAGAGCACGCACGACTCCAGCGGGAAGTGCGGCATGAAGAGCTCCGCCCCGTCCCACGTCACCATCACCCCGTGGATCGGCGCTTCCCCGCGCACGTACGCGCCCAGGGGCAACTCGAGGAGACGCGCGATCTCGAACGAATGCGCCACGGGCTTCGCATCGGGCGCGACGCTCACGACGTACGGGTGGATCAAGTAACGACCGATGTACGTCGGCGTCGGCGTGAGCTCTCCGAGACGCGTGATCCCCTCGCCGCCGAGCCCCACCTCCTCGTCCATCTCGCGCAGCGCGGTCGCGTAGAGGTCCGCGTCGCCCGGCTCCTTCTTGCCGCCCGGGAACGCCACCTGGCCTGCGTGATCACGCAGCTCCGTCGATCGCAGGATGGCGATCGCCACGGGCTCGGGCTCGAAGCGGATCGGGATCGTGATGGCCGCGAGGCGCGCGTCGCCTTGCAGCATCTTGATCCACGGGCTCTTCTCACCGGGCAAACCGGCGAGGGCACGACGAACGAGATCGGGGGTGATCGGCATGCGTTTCCGCGAGGAGCGACCGCGATGCGCAGGGCGGCCACCCGTTCAAGGGAGCAGACGAAACCCGCGGCGGTCAATCCTTCTTGGCCTCGCGCGGATCGCCCACCGCGTGCCCCGGCAGCGAAACGCCTCGCGTGCGAGCCACATCCATCACTTGATCGAGCCCCGCGGACAGGAACGAAAACAAGTTGCCGTCGGTCGTCGTCACGTTGACGCGATCGAACGAGGCGCGGAACGCGTTCGCGACCGAAGGCAAGGTCTCGGTCAGCATGATCTCCTGCAGCCGCGCCTCGCCGAGCTCCGGCACCGAGCGCTTCTTCGCTTCGATGTCGGCCTCTAGCTCGGCCGCCGCGCGGCGCGTCTCCAGCGTGATGCGCGCCTCGGCTTGCTCGGCCTCGGCCCTCTCGCGCGCCCTCTCGAGCTCGGCCTCGTGCGCCCTCCGCGCAAGCGCTTGCTTGTGCTCGAGCGCTTCCATCTCGCGCCGTCGCTCGGCCACGAAACGCGCCTCCTCCTCGCCCATGATCGCGCGCCGCGCGTCCTCCGCTGCGCGCTTGCGCTCGAACGCGAGCCGGTTCTCCTCCACGGCCACCTCTTCCCGCGCCCGCAGCGCGTCGAGCGCGAGTTTTTCGCGGTACGGCGCCTGCAACCGCGTGAACACCTCCTGCGAGAGCACCTTCACGTCCTGGATCTCGATCGTGTCGATCACCACGCCCCAGCCCGTACTCGTCCCGTCGTGCAAGCTCCCCTCGCCCGCGAGCACCGGCGCGATCTCGGCCATCAACGCGGCGGCGACGCGCTCCTTGCGATGCGTGAGGCACTCCTCGAGGCGCAGGCCCGCGACGATGCGCCGCGTGGCGCCGACGAACATCTCGCGCAGGATGTCGGTGAGCCCGCTCCGATCCTGATCGAGCATGCGGTACGCGAGCAGCGGCTCGACGATCCGGTAGACCGCGAGCCCCGTCACCTCGACGCCGGCCTTCTCGAGCGTCACCTGATCGGCGCGAAACTGGAGCTTCTGGATCGTGGTCGAGATCAACGTGACGCTGTCCGAGGGCCACTTGAAGACGCTCGTGCCTTGCCCCGAACGCTTGACCTTGCCGTCGCGAATCAGGATCAGAAACTCGTGAGGCTCCGCGGTGACGCGGCCAAAATTCGGGATCGTTCGCACGAGGAAAACCCGCCCTTTCCGAGCGTTGCGCTCTCCTCCGTGGCAGTGCAACCGCCGCGCCAGCGCCGTGATCCTGCGCGAAAGGCCTCTCGTTCGCCGCGACCTCGAGACCCACGCTCCATTCCGGAGCGAGGCCGCTCCGTTTCGAAGCTCAGTCCGGATCGACGACCGCGTACACCAGGATCGGCTCGGCCTTGCCACGCACCGAGACCGGCGGCATCGGCCGCGTCGTCACGATGTCCTTCACCCGCTCGTACGCCGCCGCGCTGAGCAGGATGTCCGTCCCGAAATCCTTGGTGAGCGCCTGGATCCGCGCCGCCACGTTCACGACGTCACCGATGACCGTGTACTCCATCCGATCGGGGCTCCCCACGCTTCCGGCCACCATCTCGCCCGTGTGTACGCCGATCCCGATACGTACCGCCGCGCGCCCCTCGGCCACCTCGCGCTCGTTGAACGACGCGAGCGCCGCGCGCACCCCGAGCGCCGCGCGGGCCGCACGTTCGGCGTGATCGGGCGCAGGCACGGGCGCGCCGAAGACCGCGAGCAAGCTGTCGCCGCCGAACTTGTTGATGAACCCTCCCTCAGCGCGAATGGGCGGGCTCACCTCGGCGAAATACCGGTTCAACAGGCCCACGACCGCCTCGGGCGGCATCTCTTCCGAGAGCGACGTGAACCCGCGGATGTCCACGAAGATCACCGTCGCGCGCACCAGGCTCCCGCCCATCGAGACGCCGTGCTTCATGACCTGCTCGGCCACCTCGGGCGCCACGTATCGACCGAAGGCGTCGCGCAGACGCTCGCGCTCCACGAGCCCATGCGTCATCCGGTTGAAGCCGCGATACGCCTCCGCGAACTCGTCCGTCGAGGCCACGACGAGCTCGGCGTCCACCTCACCTCGCTCGACGCGCCGCATGGCCGCGACGAGCCCCTCGGCCGACGAGGCGATGTCGCGCGAGAGCATCGTCGCGAGGAACAACGCCACGCTCGACCCGCCGACGACGAGCAAGAGCACCCATGCCTCGAGCGGCGCCTCGATCAACGAGCCTTCCAGCATCCCCATCTGTTCGAGCAAACGGTCGAGCTTGAGCAGCACCGTGAACCCGAGCGCCGCGAGGGGCACGCACGCCACGAACACGAACACGAAGAGCAGCTGCGAGCGCATCTTGAGCGGCACGACCCGCGGCATCGCGTCGCGCGCCGCCTCGTCCACGTACGCGCGGATGTGCGAGAGCACGGGCCGCACCGCCGTCTTCACGGCGAGGTACTCGTAGATCGCGTGACCCGCGGCGAAGACCACGATCGTCACGTAGACGAGGGCGAACTGCCACGGCGCGAGGCCCAGCGCGAGCCACCGGTTCGCCAGGAGGCAAAGCACCGTCAGCGAGACGGCCAGGATCGGCGCGTGGACGAAAAGCACGCGCGCGGCCGTGTAGAGCGGCAGGTTCAACGCGCGCGCCAGCGCCGGCGCCGCGAGGGGCGTCGCATCCGGCCCTGGCAACGCCCGGAAAAACGCGCGGATGGGCGCGACGTGCCGTCCGATCACCGAGATGTCCGCGATCATCTGCGGCAGCGCGGCGAGCGGCGCGAGCAGGCCCAGCACGAGCTTTTTCTGGTCGGCGCTGAAGTCGAGGCCAAAGAGGAAAAAGAGCGCGCCCGTGCCCGTCGCGGCGAGGGAGGCGTAGAGGTAGATGAGGATCAGGCGGCGATAGAGCAGCCGGCCGACGTCATCGGAGGAGCCCACCGCGACCGTTTTTTCGGCCGTCGCCGTCACCTCCGTCATCGATCCTCCCTCTCCGTGACGCCGTCCTTCGGGCGCGCCGCGAGCACCGGCAACGCCAGCGCGGCGAGGGATGTCGCGAGCGCTGCGGCGAGTGGCAAGAGGCGGTTCAGCGCGGGCCCTCCGTCGAAACGCACCACGCGGGGCCTCGGATCGGCCTCCGGCGTCGTGGGCTCGAGCGTCGCGAGCAGCCGCCCCCGCTCGAGGTCGAAGGAGAGCGATCGGATCACGACGCCCGGCTCGAAATCCACGAGCGCCGAGAGCAGCGGGCTCGCCTCGGCGATCGCCTGCTCGGCCCGCTCGCCGCGAAGATCCACCCCGGGGCCTGCAAATGGGCAGCCCTGCTCGTCCGTGGCCGGCACCACACGCACGTGCCTATCTGCGAGGCGCAGCTTGAACGAACGGATCTGCAAGGGGCCCCCGGGCACCTAGCGCCGCACCTCGGGCCCTTTTCGTCCTTTGCCCTTGCTTCGCCCTTCGTGCATGCGCCGCGACGCGATCGACATCGCGCCCTGCCCGGACGCCGGCGGCACCAGGCAATGGGGCTTCGATCCGATGAGGTCCGCGCGCCCCGCCTTGATCAACGCCTCGCGCGCCTCGTCGTGGTGGGCCGGATCCCAGTAAAGCAAGAGCGCCTTCTGGAGCCGCTTTTCATGAAGCTCCTTGGCCGTGTACACGGGCTTCTTCGTGAAGGGATCGATCCCCGTGTAATACATGCACGTCGCCATCGACATCGGCGTCGGAATGAAATCCTGCGCCTGGCGCGGCCTCATTCCCTTTTCCTTGAGCCAGAGCGCGTGGTCCACCATGTCTTTCAGCGTCGACCCCGGGTGCCCCGAGATGAAGTAGGGCACGAGGAACTGGTTTTTCCCCGCCTCCTCGCTCGCGCACGCGAACATCTCGGCGAAACGCTCGTAGCTCTCGACGCCCGGCTTCTTCATCTTGTCGAGCACCTCCTTCTTCGAGTGCTCGGGCGCGACGGAGAGCTGGCCGCCCACGTGCCATTTCGCGAGCTCATCGACGAACTCCGGCGAACGCTCGGCGAGGTCGTAGCGGATGCCCGACGCGATGAAGACCTTCTTCACGCCCTCGGTCTCGCGCACGGCGCGCATCAGATCGAGCAGCGGACCGTGATCGGTCTCCAGGTTCTCGCAGACCCCGGGATGCACGCAGGAGAGCCTGCGGCATTTGCTCTCGATCGCCGGGTCTTTGCATTTCATCATGTACATGTTCGCCGTCGGACCCCCGAGATCCGAGATGGACCCGCGGAAATCATCCATTCGGCGCAGCTGCCGGATCTCGCGCAGGATGCTCTCGGCCGATCGCGACTGGATCACCCGGCCCTCGTGCTCCGTGATCGAGCAGAACGTGCAGCCCCCGAAGCAGCCGCGCATCGTCACGATCGAATGCTTGACCGTCTCGAACGCGGGGATCTTCTCCGTGTACGTGAAATGGGCCGCGCGGGCGAACGGCAGATCGTAAAGCTCGTCCATGAGCTTGGTCTCGAGAGGATCGGCCGGCGGATTGAAGTAGACCGCCTCCTCGCCGTGCGGCTGCACGATGGGCCGCGCGTTGCCCGGGTTCGTCTCGAACTGGAAGCGCCGGCTCATGTCGGCGAACGCCTCCTTGTCCCGGACGACCTCCTCGTAACTCGGCAAGATCACCGCTTTGCCGTCGCCGACGAACCGGCTCGCCTCGATGTTCTCCCATTCGCCCTTGCGAAGCGCGTAGGCCGTGCCTCGCACGTCGCGGATCTCGCGGATGGTATGGCCTCGCGCGAGCCTCTCGGCGACCTCCCAGACGGGCCGCTCGCCCATCCCGAAGATCAAGAGGTCCGCTTTTGCGTCGAGCAGCACGCTGCGACGCACCTGATCCGCCCAGTAGTCGTAGTGCGCGATGCGCCGCAGCGACGCCTCGATCCCGCCGAGCACGATCGGCACCCCGGGGAAGGCGCGTCGACAGAGGTTGCCGTACACCACCGTCGCCCGGTTCGGCCGAAGCCCCGTGCGCCCGCCCGGCGAGTACTGATCCTCGCTGCGGACCTTCTTCTGGGCCGTCAACTTGTTCAGCATGCTGTCCATGTTGCCGGCCGTGATCCCCACGAAGAGCCGCGGCGGCCCCAAACGCAAAAGATCGTCCGTCGTGCGCCAGTCCGGCTGCGACACGATCCCCACGCGGAACCCCCGTGCCTCGAGGAAACGGCCGATCAGCGCCGCTCCGAACGCCGGATGGTCGACGTACGCGTCGCCGTTCACCAGCAAGACGTCGAGCTCTTTCCATCCCCGCGCCTCCATCTCCTCGCGGGTCGTGGGCAGAAAACGGCGGAGATCCCGGCCCGACGCGTGAGCGCTTTTGCGAATCTGGACGATGTTCACGGCGCCCTGACCCTAGCGTGCCCGCGGGCCTGCGTCAGCGACGACGACGTTTTTCCGAGTCCATGACGGATGCGACACGCCGGACGAGCGGCGAAACCACGGCGAGCGCCGCGATCACCAGGGATGTCATAACGTACGAAATGAAACGTGGAGCGTCGGCGGCCCCGGCTGCGTGACGAGAACCAAGGCGAGCGCGGCGTGATACGACCCACCAATATCGACATGCGCCTTGGGCGACGACGAACGTCGGGCACGTTCAGGACTCACCTAGCTCTTGCGGGTCCGACGTGTTTCGTCCAAACATCGTCTCGCTGGACACCAAAAAAGTTCGCCACGTCCGGGCCACCGCGATACTCCCAGGATCATCATGAACCACTCGCGTTACCTCACCGCTCTCTGCGCTGCCGTGTTGCCCCTCGCCCTCGCCGTCGTGGCCAATGGCTGCGGCAACAAGGAAGAAGAAACCCCGCCGCCGCAGCCCTCGGCCGTCCCCGCGCCGACGCCTACGCCGACCGCGCCGATGCCGCTCGTGGTCGAAGAGGACGCGGGCTCGGACGCCGCGGACGGCGGAGA
>JANMGF010001220.1:0-3639 GCA_031374535.1 Polyangium sp. (in: bacteria) | reverse complement strand
GCACCATTCCCACACGTTGCCGGCCATGTCGAGGGCACCATAAGGCGAGGCGCCCTCGGGGTAGGAGCCGACGGGGGCGGTGCCGCGGTGTTTGCCGCCGTAATGAGCCCGCGCGGGGCCCGGCTCGGCCTTGCCCCAGGGATATCGGCGCCCGTCCGCCCCGCGCGCGGCCTTCTCCCATTCGGCCTCCGTGGGCAAACGCTTGCCAGCCCACGCGGCATACGCGCACGCGTCGTCCCACGAGACGTTCACCACCGGGTGCTCCTCGAGCCCACGAGGCACCACCCCACGCGCCCAGTGCGCGAGGAAACGGCCGCCACTCTCGTCGGCCGGTCGATACCCGGTGACGTGGACGAAAAGCGCGAATTGGCGGTTCGTGATGGGCGTGCGGTCGACGTAAAACCCGTCGAGGAAGACCTCGCGCCGCTCCGGGCCCATGAGGAAAGGACCGGCCGGCACGAGCACGGCTTCGGCGCCGTCGGTGTCGCGCAGGACCGTCGCGAGCGGGGGAACCGAGGTGTTCCGCAGAGGCTTCACGGAGAGCGCGGACGAGGGCCCTTCAATGGCGGAGAGCAACTGTTCGAGGAAAATCGCGCAGGTCTTGGGCCGCTCGGACGGGTCTTTCGCGAGCGCGGAGAGGACGAGCTCGGCGAGGGGCTCCGGGAGATCGTCGCGGTGGCGCGAGGGCGGCGGGGGCTGGGTCTGGACGTGCGCCATCATGAGGGCAAAATGGTTGTCCTCGGGGAAAGGCGGGCGGCCCGATGCGATCTCGTACAGCGTGACGCCGAGGGAGTAGATGTCCGAGCGATGATCGGCCGTCTTGTCGCCCTTGACCTGCTCGGGCGACATGTACCGGCAGGTGCCGAGGAGCGCGCCGCTCACGGTATACGTCGTGCCCTCGAGGATCCGCGCGATGCCGAAATCGACGACCTTGGGGACGAGCTCGCCCGAGGCGCCGCGCGTGACGAGCACGTTGTCGGGCTTGAGGTCGCGATGAATGATGCCCTGCCGGTGCGCCGCGTCCATCGCGTCGAGGACAGCGGCGAAGATGTCGCGGATCTCCTCGTAAGGCATGCGGCCGCGCCATTTCACGAGGTGGTGGGCGAGGGTCTGGCCGTCGACGTGCTCCATGACGATGCCAAGCAGGTGCTCGTGCTCGATGAGGTCGAAGACGGAGACGACATGCGGGTGCGAGAACGTGCGGAGGACACGCGACTCGCGGATGAAACGCCGCCGGATCTCGGGGTCGCCCGACAGATTGGAGTGCAGGCACTTGATCGCGACCGTACGGCCGCGCGCGCTATCGTGGGCCCGGTAGACGACGCCCATGCCCCCCTCGCCGAGCACGCTTTGCACGGTGTACACGCCCGAAAGGACCGTACCGGGCGGGATCCGCATGGGCGGAAGGCGGCTCGGCGGGGGCGCGGACGCAGGCGTGGGTTCTCGTTCCAAGATGGGGGCTGCGCTCGGACCCGCCGAGCTACGCCCCCAAACCCCCTCTGGGAGCGCGGTGGTCGAGAGCGCGGCGGCGAAGAGGACCGTGGGATCGGCCAGGACCACGACGGGGGCGCCGCAATCGGCGCAAAAACGCGCCTTCTCGCCGAGCGAGTTGCCGCAAAGACGGCAGGTGGGCGGCCCCGAGGACATGGCGAGGGCAGAGCTTCGCAGATCGTCGGGGCGCGAGGCAAGACATCCTCGCGCCAGCATCCTGCGTGGTAAAAGGCCCCCCCATGGTCCTCCTGCACGTCCTCGATCGCGTGACCCGCGCGATGCTCGTGCGTCGTGGCGTCGAGAGCCGCTACGTCGAGACGCCCATCGCGCGCATGCACGTCTACGACGCGCCCGGCGAGGGTACGGCCGCGCCGGTCGTCTTCCTGCACGGCATTGCCGCCTCCTCCTCGCCCTACGCGCCGATCCTCGCGCGGCTGCGGAAAACCAGCCGCCGCGTGATCGCCCTCGACGCACCCGGGCACGGACTGTCGAGCGCGCCGCGGGTCAAGCTCATTCCCGAGCGCCTCTTCGAGGCCCTGTCGTACGTGCTCGATCGCGAGCTCGACACGCCGGCCGTGGTGGTCGGTTGTTCGCTCGGCGGGGCGATGGCGCTCCGGTACGCGCAACGAAGGCCCGATCGCGTGGCGGGCCTCGTCCTCGCGTCGCCGGGGGGCGCGCCGGTCCTCGATCCGGAGGAGCGCGAGCGTTTCCTGCGTGGATTCGTGCTCGAAGGCGTGCGTGATGCCCAGGCCTTCCTCGAGCGATTGCACCACGAGGTGCCGTGGTACGGGCCTCTCGTCGCGCCGGACGTGGTGCGTATGTTCAAGAACCCGGCCGTGCGTTCGATCCTCGACGCGCTCGAGCCGCAACACTTCTTCACCCCGGGCGAGTTCGCGTCGCTCACGATGCCGATCCACGTGCTCTGGGGCAAATCGGACCGCGTGATCCCGCAGTGTTGCCTGGGTTTTTTCAAGGAACACCTGCCGGCGCACACGGTGTTCTCGGAGCCCGAGGGGATCGGGCACTCGCCACACATCGAGGATCCGAAGGCGTTCACCGAGGTCGTGATCGAGGCGCTCCAGCGAGCCTCGTGAAACCGCTTCAGCCGCCGCCCGGATCGATCTTCGCGAAGACCTCGTCCCGCGGACGCGCACGGTAAAACAGGCTGCGTTTCGGCGCCTCGGCCATGATGCCCTCCCAGGAGCGCCGGCGCGGCCGCTTCATCTGATCGGCGAGGCCGAAGGGAAAACCCGTCACGGGGTCGGCGCGCTCGACGAAGATGGCGTGCTGGTGGATGTGGCCGTCCTTCTTCTCCCCCTGAATGGAGATGACGTCGCCCGGACGGACGTCGTCGGCGAAATCGCGTAGCTCGTCGAAGAAACGCGAGCGCTCGCCGAAGGGGATACGTTCCTCGCCGCGGAAACGGCGCACGTCGAAGAGCTCGGGCTTCTGCTCGGCGAACTCGCCGAACGAGATGACGCCGCGGCGGTTCGAGATGCCGGTGTCGTTGAAATCGAGCCGGCCTTTTTCACGGCCAGGTTTTTCGCCGCGCGGCCGGTACCAGGTGTTCGCGGCGCGCTCGTAGGTGTCGAGGACGAAGTCGACGCAGACCTCGGGCGGGCGCGGGCGGCCGGAGGGATCGAAGACGGCGTACCGTTTGTCCTCGAAGGAAAAACTCTCGCGGCCCTGGAGATAGGCCGTCATCCATTGAGGTCGCAGGGCGCCGTCGCGGAAATGGTCCGGCTCGGCGTCGGGTCGATCGAAGGGGAGCGCCTCGTCGACGGCGCGGCTCACGGCAGCACGAATCGCCTGCATCGCGCGGCGTCGCGGGGCGGTTTTGTCCAGAAAAACCTGGACGGCCTCGCGCGCGGGGCGATCCTCGGCGAGACAATCGAGCGAAAGCGTGGCGCCTTCGGAGCGGAGCAGCGCCGCGGCCCAGGTCTCGCCGAAACGTAGATCGGCGACGATCGAGGATTCGGTCACGTGGCGCAAACGCGCGCGTTCGAAGCCAAGATCGTCGGCGAGAGCGGCGAGATCGCGGTGGAGCGGGCGCGCGAGCTCGGCCTCGGTGAGCGCGACAAGATCCCCGAAAAGCAGGTCGGCGGCCTTGCCCGAGGCGTCCTGGTATCGGACGTCGCGGCGGACCTC
>JANMGF010001203.1:0-2498 GCA_031374535.1 Polyangium sp. (in: bacteria) | reverse complement strand
CGCCTTCCGGACCTCCTGGACGTCGATGAAGACCTCGTTGTCCGTGAAGGAAGCGACGCCCGGGAAGACCGTCTCGCCCTTCGTCGCGGTGCCGACATTGCCGACCTTGAGGGTCTCGATGCCCTTGCCGCCCTTGCCGATCACCATGCCCGGACGCGCCGTGTAGACGATGACCTTGGCCCGGTTCGCGGCGCGCTCGATCTCCACGCTCGCGATGTTCGCGTTGTAGAGGTACTGCTTGATCGCACGCTTGATGCGGATGTCCTCGTGGAGCCACTTCTGGTACGCGTTACCGTCTTCGTACCACTTGCTACTCCACGTCTTGATCACGCCGACGCGGAAGCCGTACGGATGGGTCTTCTGTCCCATGGAAGCCGTGTTCCTTTACTTGCGCTCGCTGAGCTCGATCACGATGTGAGAGACGCCCTTCACGACCTTCGTCGCGCGCCCCATCGCCCGAGGGCGCCAGCGGCGGTTGAACTTGTTCGGGGCCTTGTCGACCGTGGCCTTGCTGATGAACAAAGCGTCGACGTCGGCGCCACCCACGCGGGCGTTCGCCACAGCGCTCTCGATGACCTTGCGGATCACCGGTGCGCCCGACTTCTCCGTGAACTGGAGCAGCTGGATCGCGTCCGCTGCGTCGCGTCCGCGGACCAGGTCCGCAATCATGCGCGCCTTTCGCGGAGAAATCCGCGAAAACATCGCACTGGCCTTGCTTAGCATCCGAGAAACCTCGCAGACATGGGGCCGTTCCGGCCCAGGGCGCCCGGTCGTTGGCCAACCCGGTCCACAGGCTCTACGCCTGCCCGACCGAGCCCTGCCGTCGTACACTCCGGAACTGCAACCCGACGTCTTGCGACGAGAAACCCTCTCCGCGTCACCGGGGGGGGTCCCACGGCGGCCGAAGAAGCGAGCTGCAACCGAAGCGCCGTTACGGCTTCGGGAGGGACGAACGCCATCGGCGATCGCCCCCAGGAAAACGGAGCGCGGTGTTTAGCAAAGCCCCACGACGCTTGCAAGCGAGATCCGCAGAAAATCTGCGCGCCCCCGATCGGTGGGCGATCCGGCTGAACGGATCGTAGGCGGTCGCCTGAACAGGCGTGTCCAGCACGGTCCGGTTTTGAAGGATCCGCCGGGCCGGCTCGTATAGGGTGACACTTCTTGAACTCGTCCGCGCCGGAGCCCCCTCGAGGGGCGCAAGGCGCGCCAACTCGGAGGACTCGTAACCATGCAGTCTCGCGCTACGTTCGCATTCGTTCTTACTTCTTTCCTCACGGTCGCCCTCACGAGCGGCTGCATCATCGTCGCCCCTGGCGATGGCAATTCGGGCGGCTCGGGTGGCTCGGGTGGCACGGGCGGCGACGGCGGCAGGGGCGGCGCGGGCGGCACGGGCGGCGTCGGCGGCACCGGCGGCGAGGGTGGCGCCGGCGTTGGCGGCGGCGGCTCCTGCGTCGGGCCGAACGACGGCTCGGTCGAGGTCGTTGCCTGCGACGCCATGAACATCACGCCCAAGCCGAACGGCCCCGCGGCGCTCTGCCAGGGCACGGACGGGAACGGCAACGCCATCGAGTACGAGCCGCCCGGTTACGGCACCTGCAAGCGCGGGTTCGAGATCTACACGGCCGGCGCGGCGAGCGTCCTGCAGGTCTGCCTCGCCGACATCACCGTCGAGCCCGCGGTCGCCTGCGACGAAACGCTGGTCGGCGACTGCGTCGGCAAGATGTACAAGGCGGCGTGCCCGTCGGCCGACGCGGCGCTCGCATGCGAGACGATCGCCAAGGATCTCTGCATCAACGGCGAGATCTTCGACACGCAGGGCTGCCAGCTCCAGGCGAACCCGCTCAACAGCACGGCGCTGCAGGACCTGGCCGACTGCATCACGAACAGCCCGGAGACGGACTGCAACAAAGCGTACGACGCCTGCTTCGGGCAGCTCACGAGCTTCTGATCCACCCACCCCCGCGCGGCCAGGCAGAGGCAAAGTCGCTTCCGGCCGCGCGGCCCCTCTCCATCCCAGCCCCCTCGCTCTCCGTCCCCCGTCCCTCCCTCGACGCCGCGACTTTTCCGCACGAAGGATGCCCTCATTTCCGCGGAGTCTCGGCTCTTGCGGGTCTTCGTTCGTCCCCGTTGAGCCGGACGCGGAAATCTGAGACGATAACTCGGAAGTCGCTTCGGCCCGCTCGATCGCAGGCGCACGGTCGGCAGACGCGTGCTCCGGATCCGGCAAAGAGCGGCGGGTGCTCCATCCACATGGCCGCACCGGCCGTTCGTTGCGGGTGGCGCCGCGCCGGCGCGTTGCTTTCGGAGGTTTTCCTGATGGCTCGTACCCTTTTCTTTTCCAGCTCCCTGATCCTGCTCGCAGGCGCCCTCGGCCTCGCCTCTTGCGCGGACGACACGACGGGTGGCGCAGGTGGCAGCGGTGCGACC
The DNA here is from genome assembly GCA_031374535.1 of Polyangium sp. (in: bacteria). Lineage (GTDB taxonomy): Bacteria > Myxococcota_A > Polyangia > Polyangiales > Polyangiaceae > Polyangium. The sequence continues at coordinate 71 of JANMGF010001203.1, read as the reverse complement.
GGCGGTTCAGGAGGCGCAGGCGCAGCAGGCGGCACGGGCGGCACCGGTGGTACCGGGGGCGGCACGGGCGG
>JANMGF010001155.1:0-1517 GCA_031374535.1 Polyangium sp. (in: bacteria) | reverse complement strand
GAAGAGCTGGCGCGCGCCGGCGGACAAACGAAGCCAGGACGCGGCCCGCCATTCGCCGATCACGTAGGGCGACAGGACGTTGTACGGCCTCGTCTCGTCCAGATAAACGGAAGGTTCGTCCTCGTACGGGAGATCGCCGCGCATCGAGGCCCTGGTATGTCCCTGGACCTCGCCGCCGACCGTGACGCGGAGGCCCTCGAGGGGCGTCCAGACGAGGCGCGCCTCGCCGCCGAGCCAGAAGCCCTCGAAGTCGTCGCGCGGGGTCGGACCGGGGGGTGGGTATCTGTACTCTCCAGCGTAATGGGAATAGTTCGTGTGCAGGCGGAGCGCGAGCTGGAGGGTCCTCGTGATCTGCGGCTCGAAGCGGATCTCCCCGAGAAACCGCTCGTCGAAGATGAAGGTGCGCGTATCGTTGATCCCGCTCCCCCAGGCGCCGCTCGACAGGTATTGCTTGCGTTGGTTGTAATACCACTGCACCGTGAGCGGCCCGGCCCAGAAGCGGCCCGCCGTGCCATGACCACGCTGGAAATCGACCTGTTCGGCGAGGACCTTCGACCCGAGCGCGGGGTCCTTCGGCTGCACCTCCACCGAGAACCCGTCGGATCGCGTGCCCGAGATGCTGGCCCACATGCCGACCTTCGGGGTGAAGTTGTAATGGAATCCGGAGCGGCCGTGGAGGACGGCGTTGTCGTACGTGCCGACACTCGCGTGCACCGAGCTCGGCTGGTCCTTGGCCCGGGGCACCATGTTGATGACGCCGCTCATGGCGTTCGCGCCATAAAGCAAAGACCCTGGGCCACGCACGATCTCGATTCGCTCGATGTCCTGCAGATCGGAGCGGCCGTCGGTGCCGATGTACGTGCTGTTGAGGAGATTGTCGTTGAGGACGGCGCCGTCCTGCAGCACCAGCATGCGGTTGCCGAAATCGTTCGGCTCGCCGAGACCACGGATGGACGCCGACGGGTAGGATCGGTCGTTCGAGAGCGCCACGCCGCGAATGCCACGCAGCGATTCCCAGAGGGTTGGATACCCGAAGGCGCGTAACTCCTGCCCGTCGATGAGGGTGACCGAGCTCGGCGCGTCGTCGATGCTTTCGGTGAAACGCGAGGCGGCGGCGACCTGGCGGAGGGGGACGAGCTTCAGGTCGAGCAGCTGCGTCTGCTGATTGGCCTTGACTTCGATCACGCGCTCGATCGGGGTGTAGCCACGAAGGGTGACGGTGATCTTTCGTTTCCCGACGGGGACGTTCTGGATCACGGTGGGCGTGAATCCGAGGGCTTTGTCGTCGATCTGCACGACGGCGTCGCTCTCGTCGGCCTGGACCACGACCGTGCCCGTCAGCGCGCTCATCCGGGCGATCGCCTTGACGGTGTCCCTCGCATTCACCGTGACTTGCCGCGGCGCGGCCTGAAACCCGTCGCGGCTGAAGTGGATCAGGTGCGGGCCGGGCGCGATCTCGAAGGTGCAAGGCGCAGAGCAGACCGGCGGGGCCTGCTCGTCGTCCACGTGGACGGCGG
>JANMGF010001171.1:0-17068 GCA_031374535.1 Polyangium sp. (in: bacteria) | reverse complement strand
AATATGCTCAGAAGCGTTCATTTATTTGACAATTAACTTGTATACGTCAACAATGACAAACATGCAAATCATGACAATCTAATGATCGAGAACCTCGACGACGACGCGCCCGGTCGTCCCGCTGCGGCGCACGCGGTCGTGCACCTCGAGCCGAGCCGCGTCGTGGTGAAGGTCGAAGGCGCCGAACGCGCGACGTACCAGTTCGAGGCGTAGGAGAGCGAGCCCGAAAGGCGCGCTCAGAGCTTGAAGTTCAGCGCCTTCGGCCGCGTGAGGTGCAAGAAGCCAAGCGCGGACAAGGTCGATCCCTTGCCGCTGTCCTTGACCCCGGTCCACGGCAAGGCCGGGTCGAGCGTGTCGCACTGGTTCATGTACACCGTGCCCACCTCGAGCCGCCGCGCGAGCCGCTCGGCGCGCTCCCTGTCGCGCGTCCAGATGCTCGCCGTGAGGCCCAGATCGCTGTCGTTCGCCAGCGCAAGCGCCTCCTCGTCCGAGTCGACGGGCATGATCGGGAGCACGGGGCCAAACGTCTCCACGCGCATCACGTCCATCCGGTGATCGACGTCGACGAGCAGCGTCGGCTCGAAGAAACGGCCGCGCCCGTCCACCTGCGTTCGTTTGCCCCCCAGGAGAACCCGCGCGCCCGCAGCGACGGCGGAGTCGATCTGCGCCTGGAGGAAGGCCGGATGATGCGGCTGCGCGATCGGGCCCATGTTCGTCTCGGCCGCTGTCGGATCCCCGAGGCGGTAGGTCTTCATGAGGGCCACACATCCCTCGACGAAGCGGTCGTACAGGCTCCGGTGCACGTAGACGCGCTCGACGGCGCAGCAGCTCTGGCCCGCGTTGTAACAAGCGCCGTCGACGATGTTCTCGATCGCCTTCTCGAGGTCTGCGTCCTCCGCCACGTACGCCGCGTCCTTGCCGCCGAGCTCGAGGCCGACGTCGACAAAACGCGCTGCTGCGGCCGCGGCGTAGACCTTGTGCCCGCCCGCGACCGAGCCCGTGAAGGCCACGTGATCCACGCGTGCATCCGCCACGATGCGGCCCGCCATCTCGTGATCGCAGTGCAGCGCCTGGACGAGCCCGAAAGGCGCGCCCGCGTCGCGAAGCGCGTCGGCAAAGTGCTCTCCGCAGAGCGGCGATCGCGGCGAGTGCTTCAAGATCACCGCGTTGCCCGCGAGCACGGCCGGGATCACCGCGTTCACGGCCGTGAGCAACGGATAATTCCAGGCAGGCAGGTTGAACACGACCCCCAGCGGGGCCCGCGCGATCCGCTTTTCGAACCCTTCCTGCGGAGGAAGGACGGTGTCCGCGAGCGCCGCCTCGGCGATGCTCGCCATGTAGCGGGCGCGCTTGGCCATCCCGCCCACCTCTCCGCGCGCCTGGCGGAGGGGCTTGCCCATCATGGCGGTGATGTCGGCCGCGAGGGCCTCGGCGCGCTCTTCCATGCGCTCCACGGCGGCAAGGCAGAGGGCGACGCGCTCCTTTACGGTCGTTCCGGCGTAGGCCCGGGCGGCTTTCCGGGCGGCATCGAGGGCCCGATCCACCTCGCCGGCTTCGGCGAGGGGGCGACGGACGGCCACGTCGAGGGTGTAGGGGTTGTCGACGATGAGCTCCAGCATGGGGAGCAAGCTTAGGACCTGTTCGTCGGGCGGGAAATGTTCGTACAATGCCCAGCGGATGCGAGCAGTCGCGGCAGGTCTCTCCGACGTGGGCAGACAGCGCCACCACAACGAGGACCGGTACATCCTCCTGCCGGAGTTCAACGTCTTCGTCGTCGCAGACGGCATGGGCGGTCACCAGTCCGGCGAGGTGGCGAGCCGGATGGCGGCGAGTTCCATCGCCAAGTATTTCCGCGCGGACATCAAACCCGACGCGCACGTAGGGCAACGGCTACGCGCCGCCGTGCTCGAAGCAAACGCGAAGATCTACGCGCGCGCCGACGACTCACGTTTGCACCGGGGCATGGGCACCACGGTCGTCGCCGCCGCGTACGCGCCGAACGATCGCACGTTCTTCGTGGCGCACGCGGGCGACAGCCGCTGCTACCGGATGCGCGGCGAGGAGCTCAAGCAACTCACGCGGGATCACTCGCTCATCTCGGACGCGCTCCTCGAGCGGCCCGATCTGACCGAGCTCGACCTCAAGTACCTGCCGAAAAACGTCATCACGCGCGCGCTCGGGATCGGGCCCACGGTCGACGTCGATCTCCGCGCCGAGCGGGTCGAGCCGGGCGACGTGTTCGTCCTCTGCTCGGACGGCCTGCACGGGCTCGTGACCGACGAGGAGATCGCGGCCATCGTGCGCGGCAACGACGTGCTCACCGAGGCGTGCGCGCGGCTCATCGAGGCGGCGAACGCGAACGGCGGCAAGGACAACATCACCGTCGTCCTCGTCCGCATCGAGGCGGACGATCCGCCCTGGGCCGGACGCCGCCCGAGTTATCCTCGCCTCTGACGACTCGTTGGAGCTCCAACGATCGCGCCGATCACGGCTTTCGCCTGATCGTCCCGGCCCGCAGGTACCAGGCGAGCGCCAGCACGGCGACGAGCAGCAGGACCACCCAGAACCACGGCGATTGGGTGGTGGGCTCCGCGGCGGTCTCCTCCACCCCCTGCGACGCGAACACGTTCGCAGCGGCGACGATCGCGGCTAATGCGTTCATCGTGGCCTCCCGAGACTCACGTTGGGCCGACGGGAGGGGCGTCAATCCGGCGTTGCGTCGTGCGCGCCCGCGACAGCGCGGGGAGACGAACGCGTCTTCGTTATCGATCGCTCGAACGTGGCCGCGAGGACGTGGCGGCCTCGGCGTACGTCGTCGTGCGCCCTTCGGCCTGCATCCGCGAGTATGCCCGGCGCGCGGTGGCGAGCGCTTCCCGCACGCGCGCGCGGAACACCGGATCGGCGTCCATCCGCTCCTGCCAGACGCGCTCGATACGTACGAGACAACTTCGCGGCAGGCCGAGCTCGGCGCAGACCACGTCGGCGTCGCTGTGCTCGACCGCGAACATCAGCCGCGCGTAATCGGCGATCTCCAGAGCGCCGCGCTCCAGCTCGATTTGCCGGAGGTAGGCGCGGTCGAAGGCGAGCCGGATCTCGCTCCGGCCTTGCTCAGTCTCGGCGCGGATCGCGCCCGTCCACATCTGCTCGGTCGCCACCCAGCTCTGCTCGGACAAACCCATCTCCACGAGGACGAGGTCGCGCTCCCCGGGGCGGCGATCGATCCGGGACGCCACGGCTGCGTAGACCTCGAGGGGCAGCTCGCTGGCCGTGAGCATGGGCGCGGCCATGCTCGACGTCGAGGGCCGGCGCCGCTCGCCCGACGGCCGCGGCGTCTCGACCGACATGACCGACGGCCTCGGCGGTGCGTTGGGTGCGTTGGGTGCGTTGGGTGCGTTGGACGACACGGACGCGGACGAGAAAAACGCCGCGGACTCCGTCGGAGAGATCGACGGCGAGGCGCTCATCGGCGGCGCCGCGGGCAAGTACCCTTTCGGCTCGGCCCATGTCAGGAGCCCGGGGGCGCGCTGGGTCGTCGGCGGGACATCGAGCATCCGGTTGTGACCCGCGCCCATGGCGGGCAGGGACGATCCGGGCAACGTGGCGGGCGGCGTGATGCTCCCCGTCTTGCGGGTGCTCGGCACCTGCGTGGGGGGGACGGACTCGACGAACCCCTCGCGCTCCGTGGCTCCGGCGAACGCGTCGGCCGGCGGCGGGTTCGTCGTGCCCGTGCGTGCGGTCGCGGGCGCGGCGTCGGCCGGGTCCTCTTTCTCGTCGGCGAGAGCTGCGAGGGGCTTTGATGGAAACGGCGGTTGTTTCGGGGCGATGGCGACTTGCTCCGGCCAGAGGTCGGCCTCCCACGACGCGACGTCGGGCGCATGCAAGGGATCGGCGTCGGCCGAGGCGTCGGCCAGCATCGACGTCTCGTCCTCGGCGTGGGCGTGGGCCGGGCGCTCGACGGAAACGAGCTCGCTGGGTCCCGGGAAGGCGGCGTCCACGACGAACATCGACGCGCGGTCCTCGATGAGGCGCTCGCCCGAGGGCGGCATCGGCACGGAGCTATCGCGTGGGCGCGCGGGTAGGGAGGAGGGCAGGGGCAGATGTCCACCCCCGCTGCCTGCGCGTCCGAGGGGCTCGACCGGGAGCGGGTGGGGCTCGTCCGGCGAATGTTGCACGGGCTTCGACGGCAGGAGCGTGTACCCCTCGTCTTCGGCGATCTCCCCCTCGAAAGGGCGCGGCAGGATGGGGCGCGGGCTCGAATCCTCCGGTCCGACGGGCGGATCTTCGACGTCCTCCAGGCTGACGGTCATTTCGGGGCTCTCGGAGGCGACGATGATCCGGCCGATGGAGCGCTCGTCCAGCGAAGACACCGGGGTCGTGCCGCGCCAGGTCACGACGGCCACGAGGCGCACGCCGTCGATCCAGATCGTATCGAGGTCGAGCGCGACTTCGAGGGGCTTGACCGCGCCGAGGGCCGCGTAAAACGCGCGGGGGCGGATGTTCGGCAGGCGCGACTCGAAGCGCGGGATCCGGCGGGTCAGGTGCTCGAGCTCGATGACCGGCGCGGGCTCGAGCTCGTCGAGCTGCTGCTCGAGCGGGGCGCAGTTGAAGAGGGAGAAGCGGAGCGCCTCGGGCGCGGCGGCGTGTTCGGTGCGGATGCGGCGCGCGAAGTTGACGGCCTCCTCCGGGGCGCCACGTTGCTCGGCGCGCCAGCGAATGGGCAGCGGGCCAAAGCCCGGCGTCGCGTTCGGACTTTGGCCCTCGATCGCCTCGATCCGCGGCAAGGGCCAGCCGGCGCTCCCCGCGCTCGACTGGATGCCGCTCAGGTTCTCGCCCTGCATCGCCGCGAGCTCGTAGCGGAGCGGGACCGCGGAGAATCGCTCCGGCGCGCTCGGTCGGAGGCCCGTTCCGCTCGGCATCCACACGCGGGGCCCACACACGCGCAGCGACTTCTCGAAATGCCCCACGCGGAGCCGCGGCACGAGGACCTCGGTCGGCATGCCTCCGGGGGCGAACGCGCGGCCCGAGAACGCGATGTCGATCTTCGGCTTGCGCGGGACGAAGTCACTCGGCGCGAACAGCGCGGCCTGCGGGTTGTGATCCCAGGAGACATCGCCGTGGGCCGTGTCCTGCCGCGCCGCGAGCATCGCTTGCTCGCCGTGCACCAGGGTGAACGTCGCCTTCACCCCGATCGTGAGGCGATACCCGCCGGGGCGCTCTTCCCACACCACGGTGGCGACGCTGAATGGGCAGAGTCGGACGATCTCCAATGCGGGGAGGGTAGCTTAACGCGAGCAGGTTGGGAAAGATTTCCTCTTGGGATGCCATGATCTTTCGGCTTCGTAGGACTTCCCCTTCGATCGACGTAACAAGAGCCACAAATACCCACCGAGTAGGGAAATGCCTGATCCAGCGGCCTTCCCTGCGGAGCCACGCGTCATCGGGGTGCGTCGGAGCGAAATGCGTCCCGCTCGTCCGTCCCGATCACCCGCTCGATCCAGGATCGGGCGTGCGGGCCAGGGGGGCGGTTCGTGGGGGCCACCACGGGCCGCGCCTCGTGGACAGCCCCCTTGCATGCCCGTTCTCATTGAATGGTTTTACGCGGCCCCGCCTTATCTGCCGTCGAGGCTACGTCTCGCACGGTGGTCATCCCATTGACCAGAAAAATCCACGTTCGTGACGGAAAAAGGAGAGCGTACGCGGCGGTGTGGCGATAGTCTGTCGCCCCTGTCGAAAGGAGACAATTCATGCTGAAAAACGTTCTCACCGCGCTGGCCCTCGCTTCCTTCGTCACGGTTCTGCCTGCATGTTCTGGAGCAGAGGTGGGGGAGACATGCGAGACCGAGGGAGCCGCGGACGAATGCGTCGAGGAGGCGATCTGCGGAAAGCCGAGCGATTCCGCCGCGGAGCCGCAGTGCCTCAAGATCTGCACGGCCGACACGGATTGCGCCGCCAGCGAGTCCTGCAACGGCGTGACCGGGTCGAGCACCAAGGCCTGCCGCATCAAGTGATCGCCTGCGCCGCGGCGCTCCTGTCGATCCTCGTCGCGCCGTCCACGCTGGCGGCGGCGGGGAACGACAGGGCCGCCGCGGCGCGTACCCTCGAAGGCCATACGTTCCAGCCACCCGCGCTTTTCGACGGCCCCTTCCCGCAGAGCCACGTCGGCATCGACACCTCGCTCGGCTACCGCGTCCGGGGCGGCATGGGCGGCGCGCCCCCGGCCCCCATGCGCCTGCCACTGCCCGTCCGCGACGGCCAGAAGCTCGTGCTTTTCGAGGAGCGTCTCACGGTGGGAATCGCGCCGGTGGCCGGGGTGGAGCTCGGCGCGCGCGCGGCCTTTCAAATGAGCGCCGGGAGCGACACGCCGTCGGCCTATTTTTACGGCGTACGGAGCGGCTACGAGGTCCGCCCGCACCTCGGCTTCGAGCTCTTGCACAGCGAAAAACTCGGCGCTTCCCTCGGCCTGCGGGCGGGTCTCGTGATGGCCGGCGGGGTGCGCGCGCGGCCCTCGGGGCTCGTGGACGCCATGATACGCGAGGCCGACGTGGCCATGCGGGATCCAGCCCGGATCGGCTGTCTTCGCGCCGGCAACCTCGGCTGCGCATTCAAGACCTTCGACGGGGCAGGCGCGATGCGCGTCGACGAGCGCGCCTTCGGGTTTCACGCGTCGGCGAGCGCCGCGAAATCGTTCGGGCGTCACGTGGGCGTCCAGGCTGCATTTGGCATCGAGGGCCTCGATGCGAGGCTTCGCGGCGGCGCGGACCTCGAGACACAATCGGCGCCCCGCTCCTATGCGGCGTCCGTCGCCGCGTCCATCGATCTCGCGCCCGTCGCGCCGTTTGGCGCAATGCTCGAGGCGGGCATCGAGCGCGGCGAAAATCGGGGGCTCGATCGTCGCAATGCGGACCTCCTCGGGAGCGCGCTCGCCGCCTACACGACCGAACGCGTCGCGGCCGGCCTGTATTACACGGGGCGCGACGCGCTTGCCCTCGGGCTCGTCGGGACGTACGCATTCATGCAGGAGCGGCGCATCACGGGCGACACGTCGCTACCCACCCCTCCCTCGCGTCATCTCGGAGGTCGTTTGTCCCTCCGTTACTTCTTCTGAACCCGCCCTCGCTCAGGAGAGCACGCCTGCGGCGGCCCGATCCAGCAGCGCGTCGAGGCCGTCGAAGAGATCCTGGTTTCCGTTCTGCGCGTAATGCGAGAGCTTCTCGGCGCACGCGGGGACGACCTTCACGAAATCGAGGATCGTCGCCGGATCATCGAGCGACTCCGCCGCGCGACCGAACCCTTCGCGCTCGAGGTAACGCGCGTTGAAGACCTGCTCGAACTGGCGGCGAATGGGCACGGCGAGCATGGGTTTGTGGAGGTAAACCGCCTCGCCCATGAGCGTGAAGCCGCCGCCGGCGATGACGGCGCGGGCCGAGGCGAGGTCATCGACGAACCCCTGCTCGCTGAAAGGCCGATATCGGAGGTTTCCATCGACCTCTTCCTCCTGGATGCCGCGGCGCATGCCGTAAATGCGGCATTCGAGCCCGGTCTTCTGGAGGGTGTCGGCGAGCGCGTCATTGCCTTCGGCGGTCTGGTAGACGAGGAGGTGTTCGCCGTCCTGCCGCTTCGCGGCCAGGATCTCGGGGCGCAGGATGGGCGGGTAGAGGCTCGTGCGGGGCTTGCGGACGGGGGGACGGAAGAAGCTCGTGATGAGGTAATGGTCGCAGAACGGGAGCTTTCCCTTGATGAAGAGGCGCGTCACGGTAAAGTCGGCCTCGTCCCCGCGGAGGATGTCGGGCCCGTGCGTGCACCGGTTGATGATCTGCATGTTGTCGATGGACAGGATGGGAAGCCCATGCATCTTGGCGAAGAGGTAGGTCCACGACTCGAAATCGCTGATGACGACCTCGGGGCGGAACTCCTTGATGAGCTCGAAGTAAGCCGCGATGTTCTTGGGCAGCCCAGCGGCGCCCTGGGTGACGTTGGAGAGCAGCGTCTTGCCCCGGCGAACGCGGTTCTCCTCGTAGATCATGTGCAGCCCGTGGATCCGATTGACGCCTCTTGCAACGGGGGGCTCGCGCAGCTCAGGCTGCGCTATGCCCCCCGTACCCCCCTCGAAGCGCTTCGTCAGAAACTCGGCGGCCCGGCCGGAGACCATGATCTCGACCTCGTGCCCCTGGCCGAGCAGGTGCTCGAGCACCACGCGCGAGCGCATCGCGTGCCCCATGCCCTCGCCGACCACCCCGTAGAGGATCTTCATGACGGCGCAGTTTATCGATCCGCCCGCGCGCGGTCGAGGCTTCGTGGGGGTCGGGCTTGGACGGGGTGAGGGCCACCGCGCGCCGTCGTATCTGGTGCGAGATGGTGACGCACGCCGAGATCGCGGCGCCTCCCGTGCTTTCAGCGCTCGCACGGCGGGGGATCGGCCTCGTCGTCGCAGCGCTGCCAGGTCCACGCGCGGATCTCGTGACCCTCTGCCGCGCCGCGCGGGACCGAGGACTCTCGCTCGCGATCTGGCCGATGCTCGCGGACGCGGCGGGCCGCTGGGCGAGCCTGGACAACGCGTCGCGGTTTGCCGCGTACGTTCGCAGGCTCGTGGACGAGCTCGCCGCGGAAGACGCCCTTCCCGAGGAGATCGCCATCGATCTCGAGCCACCGATCGAACGGCTGCGGGGCCTCGTCGCCCTCCATCCAGCCGCGCGAACGTCGGCCATTCCCGACAAGGGAGCGGCGATCCTCGGCGCTCTCGTGCGTGATCTGCGCTCGCGTGTCCCCACGCCGATCCGCGTCTCGGCCGCGGTGATCCCGCTCGTGCTTTTCGACGACGAGGCGGCCGGCTTCGAGCGGTGGCTCGGCACGCCCACCTTTGGAACGGACTGGGATCACGCGAGCGTGATGGTGTACACGACCCTGATCGAAGGGTATTCGCGGGGGTTTTTGGCGCGTCGTGACGTGCGGGCCCTGCTCGCGTCCTTCTGCCGGCGCACGGCGGTGCGTTTCGGGGCGCGGGCGGGCGTCTCGCTCGGGGCGGTCGGGAAGGGGGCGCTCGGCGACGAGGCGACGTATCGCTCGAAAGGCGAGCTCGTGGACGACGTGGCCATCGCGCGCGCGGCGGGCATCGAGGATCTCACGCTCTTCGACCTCGGCGGCGTGCTCGGGCGCCCACCGATGGAGGCGTGGCTCGACGCGTTCGTCGAGACCGAGCCCGCACGTTGTTTGCCCGAGGAGACGTGGAAGAGCCGCGCCGCGTGGACCCTCGGCCGAGGTGCGTCCCGCTGGCTCGGCGTGTTCGGTTCCTTGCGCGCGCCCCGCGGGTGAGGGCACGATGCGCGCGTCCCGATGTCGAAGCCCAAGATCGTACAAGCCGGAAGCCCGCTCCTCCGCGCCCCCGCCGCGCCCGTCCCGCGAGACCAGATCACGAGCCGTGACAACCGCGCGCTCGTAAAAAAGATGGTCGAGGCGATGCGCGCCGCGCCCGGCGTGGGCCTCGCCGCGCCGCAGATCGGCGTGGGGTTGCAGGTGATCGTGCTCGAGGACGACAACACGCGCATGGCGCGCCTGACGAAAGAGCAACGCGAAGAGCGCGGCCGAGCGCCCTTTCCGCTGACCGTGATCTTCAATCCGTCACTACGAACGATCGACGCGGGGAGAGCGACGTACTTCGAGGGATGTTTGTCCGTCGCCGGTTACATGGCGCTCGTCTGTCGGGACCTCGCCGTCGAGGTGACAGGGTTCGACGAGAAAGGCGAACCGCTCTCTTGGGAGGCGCGCGGATGGGCCGCGCGGATCCTCCAGCACGAGGTCGATCACCTGCGGGGCGTGCTTTACGTGGACCGGATGATCACGCGGACGCTCTCGTGCAACGACGAGATGGGCGCCCGGTGGCTGGAGACGCCGGTCGAGGAAGTAAAGAAGATTTTTGGGGTGGAATGAGGAGGGGAAAACGAGGGGCGCGGCTCGCAAACGGAGCGCGCGCCCCCGGGTCCCTGCCGATTACTGCGCCGAGCTGGTCTTGAGCGTGATGCCCGAGGACGCCGCGAAGCCGTAGAGCCGGATGTAGTACGTGCCGTTCTGCGGCGGGATGAACTCGCAGACCTCGTTGTTGCCCTGGAGGTACGGGCGGCAGGTGTACGAGGCCGACGTCGGCGCGCTGCCGAAACGCACGTAGAGATCGGCGTCGCCCGCGCCGCCGGAGATCTCGATCTTCAGCTTCGTGGCGCCGGCCGGCGTCGCCTGCGTCCACGTCGTCGTGCTCCACTTCTTCGAGCCGACCGAGATGTTGTTCACGACGCCGATCTGGGTGTACGTCCCGCCGCCACCGCCGCCACCGCTGCCGCCCACGCCGACGGCCGTCCAGGCCTCGCTGATCGACGTGGCCGCGGCCGCGCCGTAGAGGAAGGTCGCGGCGTCGACCGTGCAGGTCCGCGCAGCCGCGAAGTTCGAGCTCGAGCCGAGGCAGGCGGTGTTCGCGCGGTAGAAGATCGCCGCGCCCATCTCGATGCTCGTCATCGCGTTCGAGGAGAGCGCCGGGACAACGTTCGTGGTCTTGCCACGCGGGTGCGTGCCGCCCATGACCGCGAGGTAAAACGCGAGGTTCGCGATACCCGAGTTCCAATGCACGCCGCCGTTGTCCGAGGCGCCAACGTAGCGCTCCGGGTAGTAGTCGTAGTCGCCGGCCAGGTTCGGCGTGTTCATGTACCGGAGCGCGTCGCCCGCGGTGGCCGGCGTCCAGCACTCCTCGCCGATCTTCCAGGTGTTGCCCGAGACCGCGCCGTCGCGATACGCCTCGACCGCGGCGCCGAAGACATCGCTCATCGCCTCGTTCAGCGCGCCGGACTCGTTCTGGTAGACGAGGTTCGACGAGCTCGACGTGATCGCGTGCGTCAGCTCATGGGCCACGACGTCGAGCACGGTGAGCGCAGAGGAGTTCACGCCGTCGCCGTCGCCGTAGACCATCTGCGTGCCGTTCCAGAAGGCGTTCACGTAATTCTTCTGGTGGTGAACGGTCGACCGGATCTGCGCGCCGGCGCCGTTGTAGCTGTCACGGCCGTACTTGCTGAAGAAGAAATCGTAGGTGATGCCCGCGCCGTTGTGCGCCGCATCGAGGACGGCATCGCCGCTCGCGGCCGAGCCCTCGGTCCGCACGAGCGTGCCCGGGAGCGAGGAGAGCGTGTTGCCGTTGTACGTGTTGCGGTTCTTGGCCCACTGGAGATTGTCGAACTGCTCGACGACCTCGCCCGTCTTCGCGTCGACGAAGACCACCGGCATGGCAGGATCCCCCTCGTTCGTCGTCGCGTCGAGCTGGACCCGGTAGGTGAGCACGGCGCCGAGCTGGCGACGCGGCAGGATCTGCAGATCCGAAGCGATCTTGCCCGTGACCACGCCGTCGACGGCCGCGTAGGCGATCTTGAGGGCCTCGTCCGCGGAGATCTCGGGCTTCGTCTCGACGCGGAGGTCACGCGCGAGGTAATCGGTGACGGACCGGATCGAGCCGCGCGAATCGAGGTGGACGATGGCGTCGGCGCCGAAGACCGGGACCCCGTCGATGGTTTGCCCGATGCGATCGTGCGCCTCGCCGAACTCGTCGATGTGAACGCGCTCGACCTTGAGCTCGCCGGCGCCACGGAACATCTCGGGCCGCTCGGCGGTGATCTTCTGGATCCCGATGTCGGCGGCGAGCTTCCTGGCCTGATCATCGCGGCCGACGAAGAGGCCATCCTGCTCCTGCGGGGCGGCCTGCGTGGACACATCGGTTCCTTCGACGGCGCAGCCGGCAAGGAGAACCGTGAGGGAGGCGAGCGGAGCAAGACGACGAATACGCATGGAATGGCACCTCGAGGCGGCAGAAGGTCCGAGCTGAATCCCGAGAAACCGGGGGGCCCAGACTTTCCTTTTTCTCTCGATTGGTGTCAAGCGTATCCGGCGTCGGCGGCGGAAAAGATCCGTAATGGGTGGCACCCATTACGTACCAAATGCAACGACGTTGCGTTGGCCGCCTCGATCGGAACCCTGCGCCGTTACTGGAACGGGGGGGGGTGCACTATGGAACGACCACCGTGTCATTCGTCAGGAGCGGTAAATTCTCCCGCAGATCGCCTCCTTTCACCACGGCCGTGAAGGCGAACGGGATCCGCCGCTCCCCGTGCGAATCCTTGCGCACGATGACGATCTCGTTCGACGCCGCGAACCGCGTGAATCCGCCCGCGAGCGCGAGCGCCTGGAGCACGGTCACCTGGCCCGTCGGCGTGAACTCCCCCGGCCGCGTGACCTCGCCCAGCACGTAAATCCGGTAGCTGTGGAGCTCGGCCACCTCGACCGAGACGACGAGCGGCTCCGTGTAGAACGCCGCGCCCTTTTCGGTGATCTCCTTGCTGATCTGCTCCACCGTCTTGCCGCCGCAGACGATGTCCCCGACGAGCGGGAGCGTCACGAATCCGTCCGGACGCACCGTCACCCTGCGGCTCAGCTGCTCGTTGTGCCAGACGCGCACCTCGAGCACGTCCCCGGCGCCGACGGTATACGTCCGCATGACGCGTAGCTCCGTGGTGTAATCGTAATTCGGCCGCGTCCCGCCGCAGCTCGCCGAAAGGGCGAGCCCCAGGAGCACAAGGCATCCTCGCGCCGCGCGCCCTGCCACGCCCCGGGCGATTCTCTTCTTTTGGTGCACATCCATGGCTTCTCCTCCGGCGAGCAGGGTCGCCCGTGGCAAAGGGTGGTCCCGGAAACCCGCGGCTCGGTCCCTGCTACGAAAGAGGTCACGCGCGCGGCAATGCCTCTACCGGTCGCACGCGCTCGGGGGACATGGCCGGGATCATCGTGTGCGTGCTCTGCGCGCTCGTCGTCTTGAAACCCCAGGAGTTCGTACCGGCCCTCTCGGGGTTGCCGCTCCTTTATCTCGTGTTCGCGCTCTGGGCCGTGGCGTTCGTCGCGGACGTGATTCGTGGACGTGCCCGGGTCGATCTGCCGCCGCACGTCCCCTTCGTCGTCGCGTTTTTCCTGTGGGGGGCGCTGGTCACCCTCGTTCGTAGGCCGGCGGTCCTGCAAAAGGAGGGGCTCGAGCTCGCCGTCGTGCTCTGCATCTTCGGCGTGGTCTCGCTCGGCGCGGGCGATACGTCCGCGCTCCGTCGATTTTGCTGGACGCTCCTCGCGTGCATGATCTTCGCGTCCACGGTGGCGATCGTGCAATCGCAGAGGCCCTTCGGCTGCATGATCGCCGCCCAGGGCGACTGGGAGGGCAAAGGCGAGCTCGAATACGACGGGCGAAGCTGCGAGACCACGCTCGATTGTCGAAAAGACGGGGCGCCGGACGCGAATTACCGTTGCGAGCGGGTCGGGCCGTTCGGCACGGCCACGATCGGGGGGCGTGTGCGATATCGGGGCACGCTCGCCGATCCGAACGAGCTGTCGCTGGCGGCGGTGATGGCCTTGCCCTTCGCGCTGGCCTTCGCCGAGCGCAGGCGTTCCGAGCGTTGTCCGAAACAGAAACCGAGCGCCGCGTCGCTCCGGCTCCCGCCCCTGCTCACCGATGGATTGCTCGGCGCCGTCGGCTCCGTCTTCCGCGTGGCGCCGGCGCTTTTCGTCACCCTGGCCGTCGCGGTCATGATCGTCCTGTCCCAGTCGCGGATGGGGGTGCTCGTTTTCCTGGTGGTGCTCGGCCTCGCGTTCATTCGACGGGCGGGCGTCCTCGGCGTCGTCATTGGATGTCTCGTGTTTCCCCCCATGCTTTTCCTCGGCGGGCGGAGCGGGGCCGAGGCCGAGGCGTCCGCGGACGAACGGCTCGATCTCGTGGCCGAAGCGCTGACGATGATCCGCCGATCCAAGGGGATCGGGTTCGGGGTCGGTCAATTCGCCGACGAGTCCACGCGCGGGCTCACCGCCCACAACAGTTACCTGCTCGCGGCGGCGGAGACCGGGGTCATCGGCGTTTGCCTCTTTTCGCTCGCGCTTTACGGCGCGCTCAAGGTGCCTTTCGCCTTGTGGTTCGGCTCGTACGAGATCGGCGGAGAGCTGCGACGGATCGCGCCGGCGATCGCGCTCTCGCTCCTCGGAGCGTACGTCGGCATTTTTTTCCTTTCGTGGTCGTACAAGGAGTTTCTCTACATGCTGCTGGGCGCCTCCGCCGCGCTTTACCAGGCCGCGCGCGCGGAGGACCCACGATTTTCGATTCGAATCGACGCGCGGGAGGCTTTGGCCGTGTGCGCGCTTTGCCTGGGGCTTTTCCCGATCGTGTGGATCGTGCTGCACGTCATCGGATGATCGTACGTTCAAGACACCCGCCCGGTGTACGGAGGGGGCGAGCATGTTCATTGCCGCAAAGCCCTTCGCGCCCGAGCGCGGAGGGAGCCGATGGTCCGTCTGAGCAACGAGAGCACACCGCGAGAACGAGTCGCGCGGATCGTCGTCCTCATGAAACGAACGCGGAGGTATGCGCGCAGCACGATGGCCATCGCCGCGGCGCTCGCCCTCGCTTCGCTGCTCCTCGCGCTCTCGACGAGGCGCATCTACCGGAGCGAGGCCACCGTCGTGTACCGCGAGGTCGTCAAGGCCGGTCGGGAGGGCGAAAGCGCGGCACAACGCGCGGCTCGCCTCGGGCCACGGCTGAAGGAGATCGTCCTCGCGCGCCCCAGGCTTTCCACGATCATCGAGGAGTTCGGGCTTTACCCCGAGCTCGCGGAGCGATCGATGCTCGAGGCCGTGGCCGAGATGCAAAAAAACGTCTCGTTCCGCGCGCGCACCCAGGACACGTTCGTCCTCTCCTTCTCGCACCACGAGCCGGCCACGGCGCAGGCCGTCACGAAGCGGCTCGCCGAGGTGATGATCGACGACTACAGCCGGGACAACCTCGCCTCCGCCGCGCTGAACCACGACGTTTTGCGGCGCGAGCTCGACTTTGCGAACCGGAACGTCGACGACGCGAGCCGGGCGCTTTCGCGGTTCCTCGCCAAACACCCGCAATTCACCTGGGGCATCAACGATTCACCTTATGCCCCGACGGCCCCGCAGCCGGGCGTGGGGGGCGCGCAGCCGGGCCAGGCCCTTCGTTCGCCGCCGATCCATCATGACAAACCCGTCGGGGATCCAGTGCTCGCGCGGCTCTTGCACCGGCTCGGGCAGATCGACGCGGAGCTCTCCGGTCCGGGCGCGAAGCCGGGCGCGGCCCCGACGCCTGCGACGATGAGCGACGCCCACAAGCAAAGGGACGCGGCCCAGGCGGCGCTGGTCGCGGCGGAGGCGGATCTCGCGACGAAAATGCAAAAGGTGACGGCGGCGCACCCGGACGCGATCACCGCGCAATCGAAGCTCGCGCGGGCCCGGAGCGCGCTCGCCGCGGCCGACAAAAGCCTGGATCTTTTGCGGACCGGCACGGTAGCCGCGCCGCCGCCGCCCACCGAAGGCGGCGGAATCGAGCCGGGGCGCCGCGCCGCGCTGGCAGAGGAGCGCCGGATGATTGCCGCGCAAATCGCGGCCCGAAGGTCGTTCGCGTCGAAGGGGAGGGTCGCGGAGGCCGCCCCGAGCGCCCCGACAAACCCGGGGGCGGGCGCGGATTCGGTCGTCGTGGAGCTCGAAACCGAGTGGCACCGATTGCGGCTCGATCTGGAGCGGGCGCGTGACCATTTCCGCAAGGTCCAGGACAAGGAGCGGGGCGCGAGCCTCGGGACGAACGCCGCGGAGCAGGAGGCGGAGGAAGGGCTCGTCGTGGTGGATCCGGCCTATTTGCCGGTGAAGCCGGATCGAGGCCGCGGCCGGGTGTTTTTCGCCGGGTCGTTCGTCGCGTTGTTCGTCGCGCTCGGATATGCGGGCTCGCGCGTCTTGCTCTGCGAGACGATCTTCGACGAAGGCGACGTGGAGGCGCTCGGCGAGCCGCCGCTGCTCGTGTCGGTGCCCCATATCCCGGAGACGAAAACGAGCTCCGCGCTCACCACGACGGCCTCGTGGCCGCCGCCGGAAAAGGTCGACGAGAGCGGACCCGAGAGCCGGCCCCCGGACAGCGGTTCGGTCGAGGTGACATTCGAGGAGGCCGCGGCGAACGAGGCCGATATGCCTTGCGTGATGGCCCTCGGCGCGCCGCCGCCGCCGCCCGCCGAGACGAGCCACGAGGCGACGGCGCTTTCCATGCGGAATCCGGACGTGGGCGCGGTCATGGTCGCGCCCGATGTCGAGGTCGTGGGGATGCCTTTTGACCCGGTGAGCGAAGGGGCCATCGAGCTCGTGCGTGGCGCGCCGAATGCGGTGCTGGGCGCGCTCCGGGTACTCCGGCACAGGCTCGAGCAGCGGCGGGGCGGGGGGCCACTCGTGGTGAGCGTGCTCAGCCCGGGTATCGGGGAGGGCAAAAGTGCGGTCGCGGCGCGGCTCGCGATGACCCTGGCCGAGGCGGAGCGCGCGCGAGTCGTGCTCGTCGAGGGAAACCTCGGGCGGCCGCGGCTCGCGTCGATGCTCGGGCTACGTGTGCCCGAGGAGATGGGCTTCTCGGCGCAGCTCAGGCGTCACATGGGCGGTCGCTGGGAGCCGTGGAGCGTGCTTCGAATGGGCGCCTCGCTGTACACGCTCGCCGAACCGGCGACGGAGGCGGCCTTCCCGACAGCGCTGCATTCGACGTGGTTCGAGGGGGCCGTGCGCGCGCTGAAGGAGAGCTACGATTACGTGGTCATCGACGGCTGCGCGGTGCTCGGCTCGGGAGACGCGAACGTGCTCGAGGACGTGAGCGACGTGGTGGTGCTCCTGGCGCGGGCGGGCATGACCAAGGGGAGCGAGCTGTCGCGCGCGGCCAAACAGCTCGGGGAGCGGCGCATGTTCGGGGTCGTGCTGAACGATGTAGGGCAGGGCCCGGCGAAGGGGAGGGCCGGCGCATGAAGCAAGCGACGCGATGGGCTGAAAAGATCGCGCCGTGGATGGGGAGCTGGGCCGAGGCGCGGGTGATCCGCGGCGTCGAGCGGCTCTTGCTCGGCAAGGCAACGCGACCGAGGCACGTGCTCGTGGCGATCTGTGATCACTTCGAGCCGCTCTGGACCGGCGATCCCAAGGCCCCGGGCGCGGCAACGCTCTCGCGCGGGGTGGCCCGGGTGGCAGCTGCGCGCCT
>JANMGF010001141.1:0-5928 GCA_031374535.1 Polyangium sp. (in: bacteria) | reverse complement strand
TACGGCCGGACGCGACGACCTTGGCGATCATCGGATCGTAAAACGGCGTCACCTCCGACCCTTCCTCGACGCCCGTCTCGATCCGCAGATCCCCGCCCGACGGGGCCCACACGAGCTTCGCGATGCGCCCGGGCTGCGGGGCGAAACGCTTGGCCGGGTCCTCGGCGTAGACACGCGCCTCGATCGAATGGCCCCGCGGCTCGGCCGCGAGCACCTCGGGCGCGAGGCGCTCGCCGGCGGCCACGCGGAGCTGCTGCTCCACGAGGTCGATGCCCCACACCATCTCGGTCACGCAGTGCTCGACCTGGAGCCGCGCGTTGACCTCGAGGAAAAAGATCTCGCCGTCGCCCGAAGCGACGAACTCGACCGTGCCGGCGCCGATGTACCCCACGCTCTCTACGATCCGCTTGGCTTGCTCGAAGAGGTCCTTTCGTTTGGCCTCGCCTGCTTCGCCCTGGAAAAACGGGGCCGGCGAGGGGCTCTCCTCGACGATCTTCTGGTGCCTTCGTTGCACGCTGCACTCGCGCTCGCCGAGCGCGACGACGTTGCCGTGCATGTCGGCGAGGACCTGCACCTCGATGTGTTTCGGCGCGCGCATGTACCGCTCGAGGTAGACACGCGCGTCGCCGAACGCGCTCTTGCCGCGATCCGAGCAGGCGGTCATGGCGCGCGCGAGCTTGCCGAGATCCTCGACGATCTGCATGCCGATGCCGCCTCCGCCGCCCGCGGCCTTGACCAGGATCGGGAGGCCGATGCGCTCGGCTTCGCGTGTGGCGAGCTCGAGGTCGTCCGCGGCGAGGGGCCCTTCGGTGCCCGGCGGAGGGGAGACGCCGACGCGTTTGGCCACCGCGCGCGCCTTGATCTTGTCGCCGAACGCGTCGAGCGCTTCGGGGCGGGGACCGATGAACACGAGGCCCGCGTCGTTCACCGCGCGGCAGAAGGCCTCTTTTTCGCTGAGCAGGCCGTAGCCGGGGTGGATGGCCTGCGCGCCGGTCTGTTTCGCCGCGGCGAGGACCGCGTCCATCGAGAGGTAGCTGTCCTTGACGGGCGGAGGTCCGATCCGCACGGCTTCGTCGGCCATACGGACGTGCGGGGCGTCCGCGTCGGCGTCCGAGTAGACGGCGACGACACGAATGCCGAGGCGCTTGCAGGTGCGGGCGATGCGGCAGGCGATCTCGCCGCGGTTGGCGATCAGGATCTTGTCGAACACGGTCGTTGCGATGTGCTCGCGTCGCCCCGAGACGTCAAGAGCAGGGAATCAGGAGGCCGAATCGGACGTGGGTTTTCGAAAGCCCTTCACCTTCGGTTTGGCCCCGAGGAGCACGAGCTGCCCGCATGCGGCCGAGACGTCGTCCCCGCGTCGTCGACGGATGAAACACGAGTACCCAAAACCTACGAGGGCCTTCTGGAACGCGAACACGCGGTCCATGTCCGGCGGGCCCAGCGTCGAGGCCTCGATCGGGTTCATCGGGATCAAGTTGATCTTCACGGGCAACCCCCGGAGGAGCCGCGCGAGCTTCAGCGCCTCGGCCACGTCGTCGTTTTTCCCCGAGACGAGCGTGTATTCGATGGTGATGCGCCGGCGCTTTTGCATCGGGTACGCGCGGAGCGCCTTGAGCAGCTCCGCGATCGGGTACTTCTTGTTGATGGGCATGAGCGCCGAGCGGCTCGTGTCGTCGGCCGCGTGCAGCGAGACGGCGAGCGCGATCTGCCCGTTGAAATCACGCCCGAGCCGCTCGATCTCGGGGACGAGCCCCGACGTCGAGACGGTCACGCGGCGCGTGGACAGGGAGATGCCGTCGCGGTGCGTGAGCAGGCGGAGCGAGCGGGCCGTGCTCTCGTAGTTGTGCAGCGGTTCGCCCATGCCCATGTAGACGACGTTGCGCAGCGCCTCGCCCTCGTCGAGGAGCGCGCGCCCGATCAGGACCTGCGCGACGATCTCCTCCGGGCCGAGGTGCCGTTTCCATCCGGCCACGCCGCTCGCGCAGAACACGCAGCCCATCGCGCAGCCGACCTGCGTGGAGATGCACTGGGTCACGCGGATCTTCCCGCGGTTCACCTCGTCCGCGGCGTCTTCGTCGTCCTCGTCGTCCTCCGCGGCAGCCGTGTCCGCGTCGATCTCGGCCTCGACACGCGCGCCGGGGCCACTCACCGCAGGCAAGAGGACGGTCTCGATCGTGGCGCCGTCCTTCAAGCGCACGACGATCTTGCGCGTGCCGTCGGCGGAGCGGTGGACGTGGGCGGTCTCGGCGATGGAGCCGAGCCCTTCCTCGGCGAGCGCCGCGCGCAGGCGCGTGGACACGTTGGTCATGGCCGCGGGATCCACGACCCCGTGCTTGTGGATCCAGCCGAAGACCTGCTTGGCCGCGAAGGCCCGCTCGCCGCGCTGCACGAGCGCGTCGCGCCATTCTTCGGGGAGGCGCGCGATGGGATGAACGACGGAGGCAGACTTCACGGCGTCGTGGTTAATGCGCACGCGTCCGAGCAGCAAGGGAACGAACGAGAGATGGCGTCAAGATGATGGCGCGACGCCGCGATCGACAGCTCGGGCAGCCGAGACGGACCTCCGGGTCGTGTGGTTTACGCGTGCTGGTAACTGTAGTAACATCCGAGGAATCCCGAAATGGAACGGACCTAGGGAGTACACCATGGGTGTGAGCTTTTCCCAGGCAGCGCGGCGAGTCGCGACGAAGTATGTGGACGTTTCGTCACTCGACGCCGCTGTGGAGGTGCTGGGGGCGCGCGCGGACAAGGATGTCGACGCGCTGGACTCCGAAGGCAAGGCGAGCCTCATCAGCTTCCTCGTACGCAACCTCCGCGAGCTCAGCGTGGAAGAGGCCACCGAGCTCGAGCGCAGGCTTCTTCGCGAGATGGGAGCCGTGCCGAAGCCGATGAAGACGGTCGTCGTGAAGGATGACATCTCGGTGATCACGCTGCGCAACTACGTTCGGTACCTGTGCGTCTACCTCGGGATGGAGTGGAACCGAGGCATGCTGCTGCAGTCGGCCGTCTCGGATCTCGCTCGCTTCGCGCTGACCCGCGGGGCCGGGACCTTCGAGATCTCGGCGGCGCGCGAGAAGGTGAGCTTCCGCGTGCACATCGACGGGCAGGTGGCGATCGGAGGCGCGTGGCTCTCCACGTCGAACGAGCCGCTGCTCGCCGGCGTGCGGAACCTCGCGCGTGGTCTGCGGAGCACGTCGGGCGCGCAAGGATCACAGCTCGAGTTCGACGTCGAGTGGGCGGCGGCCGTCGCCTGAGCGCGTCGCTGCCGGGAACAAGGGGAAAAAAAGACTCATGGGCATCGTGCTGGACATCTATGCGCTTCCGCGTGCCGAGCGCTCGCGCACGCGCAAGCTTCGAAACGCGTTCTTCAGCGCGTACCTCGAGAAGTATCCCGACACGCAACGCGTCGAGGTCGATCTCGCGCGTGACGTGGAAAAACTCCCGGCCTGGGACGAGTGGGACGTCCAGACCAAGTTCGAGATGCTCTACGGCGAGGGCAACCTCGACGAGGAGATGGCCGGGCGCTGGAACTCGCTCAGCCGGTGGACCGATCAGCTGCATCAAGCGAACCTGGTCGTCCTCTCCACGCCGATGTGGAACCTGTCGATCCCGTGGCAACTCAAGCGGTGGATCGACGCGGTCGTGCAGGCGCGCCTGACGTTCGAGTACAACAAGGGCGAGTTCAAGGGCCTGCTCACGGGGCGCCCCGTGGTCCTTTTGGTCTCGCGCGACGGCGCTTATCCGGAGGGCTCGCCGTTCGCGGCGTTGGACTTCCAGGTCCCCTACCTCAAGACGATCCTCGGGCTCATGGGCCTCGGCCCGTTCCACGAGGTCATCGCCGAGCCCATGGGCCTCATGGGCCCCCAGGTCGCCAAGGATTCGCTCGACGGAGCGATCGACAAGGCCGGGGATCTCGCCAAGACGCTCTAGTCAGTTCTTCGGCGTCCGCTTCACCCGCTCCAAGCTCTGCGTGCTGAAAGAAACGTGCGTCGCGTCCACCGCGACGTAACACGGCCGATCCTGGCCCTGCGCGAGCACCACGGGTTCGCCGCCCGTGAGCGGCTTCTTCAGGATGCGCCCGCTCGTGCTCGCGTCCGTTCCCCCCACCTCGCCCGGATCCGACCAGTAGACCGCCTCGCCGTCGATCGCCATCGAGCACATGCGTGTCTCCGCGACCGCCACGTCGAGCGCGGGGCCGCCTTTGACGGGCGCTTTTCGGATCGCGGCGCGTGTCCCCGTCAGATCCTTCGAGGAGATCCAGTACGCATCCCTGCCGACGATCGTGATGCGTTTGACGCGATCCTGGCCGGGTGAAACGACCTCGATCGGGCCGCCGCCGATCGGCATCCGCACGACCTCGCCGTGCCCGCCCTTGTCGTGCCGCGCCCAGTACACGTGGGTCGTATCCACCGCGATCCCGTTCGGCTCGCGTTCGCCCGCGGCGAGCACCGTGTGAGGTCCACCCTCGAGCGGCGCGCGCGCCACGAAGCCGTCGATGTAGCTCCGTTCGACGCTGCCGCCGTCGACCCAGTACGCGTGCGTCGCGGAGACGGCCACCGCGCTCGGCATCACGATCTTCGAGGCGAGCACGCGCGGCGCGCCGGATCCATCGAGCGGGAAGGCCGTGATCGTGCCCTGCCCGTCGGCCATGAGGCTGCCCGCGTCCGCCACGACGAGCACGTCCTTGCCGAGCGCGACGTCGAGCGGCAATCGCCCCGAGCCGAGCGTGCTCTCCGCGCCCCCCTCGACGGAGACGGCCACGATCCGGAACCCAATCCGCGACTCGCCGAAGTAGACGCGTGTTCCATCGGTCGCGAGGCCCGCCACGAGCGCCTTGCCCCGCGAGACGACGAGGTCCCCCGGCGCGCGCTCGCCGAGCTTCGCGCGATCCGAGATCAGAGGGCGATCGGCAGGCGGGTTCGTCTCTCCAAACGTGCCCGGGGTGAACCGCGCTTCCTCACGGCTCGAGCGGTAGAAAAGAAACGCGGCCTGGGCGGCCAGGCCGACGGCGAGGACGACCCAGGGCCACGGGCGTAGCGGCGCGGGGGAGAATCGCTTCGGGGCGTTCACGCGCGGCATGGTAGCGGGCCTCGGGCCCTTCGTCGCTGCACGCGGCCTTGCCATGCTAGGAGTTCGTCATGGCCAGGCCTTTTGATCCCGTCGTCGTCCCGCCGCTCGAGGAGCAGCGGGGTCAGACCTTCCCCCGCCTCGTCGAGCTGATGCAGCGCCTGCTCGCGCCGGACGGCTGCCCCTGGGACAGAAAGCAGTCGTTCGAGACGCTCCGCAAGTTCGTGCTCGAGGAGGCCTGCGAGGTGATCGACGCGATCGACGCGGGCGATCGCGCAGAGCTCCGCGGCGAGCTTGGTGATCTGCTTTTGCAGGTCGTGTTCCAGGCGGAGCTCGGGCGCGTGGAGGGGGCCTTTGGTCCGGATGATGTCATCGCCGCGATCTGCGAGAAGCTCGTGCGGCGTCACCCGCACGTCTTCGCGGACACGACGGTCGCCGACGCCAACGAGGTGCTCCGCAACTGGGAGCTCATCAAGGCGAAGGAGCGGGAAGGGCGGCCCGAGCAGGGGATCCTCTCGGGCGTGCCGCGCAGCTTGCCGGCGCTCGTGCGGGCGCAACGCATCGGCGAGAAGGTCGGGCGCGTGGGCTTCGACTGGCCGGACGCGGCGGGAACGCGGGCCAAGGTGGCCGAGGAGATCGGCGAGCTCGACGAGGCGATCGCCACCGGGGAAACGTCGGCCATCGAGGCGGAGCTCGGCGACGCGCTCTTCGCGCTGGTGAACCTCGCGCGGCATGTCCACGTGGACGCCGAGGGCGCGCTCCGGCGCACGATCGACAAGTTCACGCGGCGCTTCGAGCATGTCGAGGGCCGGTTGCGGGAGCAGGGGAGGAGCCCCTCGGAGGCGAGCCTCGCGGAGA
>JANMGF010001112.1:0-18407 GCA_031374535.1 Polyangium sp. (in: bacteria) | reverse complement strand
CGAGCCGCGCCTGCTCCGCCGCCTGCCGCTGCGCACGTACCCATACACCCACGAGCACGAGCGACGAACCGACGAGGAAAACGAGAAGCGCCGCCGCGAGCTTGTGTTTGCGCGCCTTTTTCAGAAGCACGTAGACGAACGAAGCGCGTTTCGCCTGGATCGGGTCGCCGTCCAGAAATCGCTGCAAATCCTCCGAAAGCGCCCGCGCCGAATCGTATCGCCTCGACGGCTCACGCTCGAGGCATTTCATCACGATCGTCTCGAGCTCCGCGGGCACGCCTTTCTTGACGGTCCCGAGCGGAGGCGCCTCCTCGTACGCCACCGCCATGAGCAGATTCCACGCATGATCCGCGACGAACGGCGGCCTCCCCGCGATCACGTCGTAAAGCGTCGACCCCAACGAATACACGTCCGAGCGACGATCCATCGCCCGCACGTCCCCTTTCGCTTGCTCCGGCGGCATGTACGCGGGTGTCCCGATCACCGCCCCCGTCTGGGTTTGTCCGCGGTCCTCGACCTCCCGCGCCAGCCCGAAATCCATGACGTACGGCTTCAGCGAACCGTCTTCCCGTACCTCGACGAGGATGTTCCCCGGCTTGATATCGCGGTGAATGATCCCGAGCCGATGCGCCTCGTGCACGGCCGCCGAGACCTCCTGCATCAGCTTGACGCTTTGCTCGAGCGTGAGTTTGTCCTTCAGCTTCGACAGCGGATCGCCGTCGATGTATTGCATCGCGATGTACGGCTCGCCGTCCGCCTGGCCAGCCTCGTACACGCGGCATACGTGATCATGCTGAATTCGCGCCTGCGCCCGCGCCTCCCCGAGAAATCGCCGCCACAGCTCCGGATCGTCCCCCTTCAGGAGCTTCAGCGCCACCACACGGCCGAGCCGCGGATCCATCGCGCGATAGACGGTGCCCATCCCACCTTCGCCGAGGAACCGAATATTTTCGTACCGCTCGGCGAGCGACGCGGGCACGTTCCGCCGCTCGCCCGGCGGCCCGTTCATCGCCAGCGGCAAGGTCGACGCGAACCCGATGTCCACCTGCACGATTCCGCCGGAAACGGGACCCTGTGGCTCCGCCGCGTCCCGATCGCGCCCGTCCTCCGTCGACATGGGCGGAGGATACACCGAGCCGGCGGCGATGACAGATCCACGTGGTACGTTGTTCTCGGCCATGCTCCGCGCCCTCCTCGACCACCTCGCGCGCCTCTTCTCCCCGGACAAACTACCCCGGCGACAGGCGGACCCGCCCGAGCCCGACGAGCCCGACGAGTCCGACGAGGAACCCCTGCCCGACCCGGACGAAATCGCCGTCCTGCCGATCGAGGACGCGATCGATCTCCACGGCTTTGCGCCCCGAGACATCCCCTCCGTCGTCGAGGAATACCTGAACGAGGCGCACGCGAAAGGGTTTCCCGAGGTCCGGCTCATTCACGGCCGCGGCAAGGGCGTGCAGCGGCGCGTCGTGCAATCGATCCTCGCGCGCCACCCGCTCGTCGAATCCTTCCGGGACGCGCCGGCCACGCGGGGAGGCTGGGGCGCGACGATCGCGAAATTCAATCGATCTCGATCGTGACCCCCACCCCGAAATGATCCGAGGCAAACGCCCGGCCCGCATATCGATCGGGCGAGCCCGCGAGATCACCGATAGGCTCCACGAGCTCCATGCCGATCTGCTTCGCCGAGACGCGCCGCGAAGACCACACGTAATCGATGAGCGCGCGCTCCGGGCCGCCCTCGTGAAAAGCCCGCGCCACGTCGTTCTGCGTCGTGTCGTACGTCAAGAGGCCCGCGCGCGCCGTGAGGTCCGTCATTCCCTCGCCGAGGAGCCGCGCCAGGCGCTCGTATTCGTCCGTCCCGCAAGGCACGTTGAGGTCGCCGCAAAGGACCGTCGGCACGCCGCTCGAAAGAGGCGCCCGCAGCGCGTCGCAGAGGGCCTCGATCTGCGACGTGCGGACCTCGATGCATTCGGCCGGCGATACGCGCCCGTCGTCCGCCTGCAAATGCGTGTTCGCGAGGCAAAGCTCCCGCCCGCCAGGCAATCGCACCTCGGCGAGCGCGAGGCCCTTGCGCGCGAATCCGTCCGCCCCCACGCCGCGGGCCAACCGAAAAAAACGCGCCTGGATGGGAAAACGCGAGAGGATCACGAGGCCCCCGCCGACGAGCGTCTTGTCCTCCCCGTCGGGGCCCAGCGGATCGTGCCACAGATCGGAAAAACCCCCGGCCACACGGAGCGATTCGAGCCGCTCGTGCACCCCGCCCACGAAGTTTTCCTGGATACACACGATGTCGTACCGCGACAGCGTCTCGACCACCGCAGGCGCCGTCAAACGCTCCGGCCAGAAGGGCCGTCCCTCCAGGAAATCCTCGAGGCTCTGGGGCGCGCCGAAGCAGTTCCAGGTCGCGAGGCGGATTTGCAGGGGCTTTTCGTCGTCCATTGGAAATTCATCGTAAAACAAATGGGCGCTCGGAGCTATGGGTCCCTCATTTCCTCGGGTGCGCGCGTTTTCCGCGCTTTCGCTCCTGGAGCGCCCAGCGGATACCCATTTCCAGCGTCGACCGCGTCACGATTTTTTCGAGATCGATGCCGAGCCCCACGATCGTGCTCGCCACATCGGGACGGAGCCCGGTCAGAAGCACCTCCGCCCCGAGGAGCCGCGCCGCCTGCGTCGCCGACAGGAGCGCGCTCGCCACCTGCGTGTCGACCACGCCGACGCCCGTGACGTCGAGGATCACCACGTCCGCCGCGTGATGCACGATTCCTTCGAGCAACGTCTCGAGCACCTGCCGCGCCCGCGCCGAATCGAGCACGCCCACGATGGGCATCGCGAGCACGCCGTGGCCAATCGGCACGAGCGGCGTCGACAGCTCCCGCAGCGCTTGTGCTTGCCGCCGGATGAGCTCCGACGCCTCCCGTTGCTCCGTGATATCACTCGCGAGCCCGACGATACGCAAGACCTTCCCCGCCGCGTCTTTCACGGGGAAGGCGCGGTCCCGCACCCATCGAGTCGTCCCGTCGGGCCGCACGGCCCGGTACTCGATGTCGTATTCGCCTTTCTCTTGCAGCGGCAGCGCGGCGATGACGCGTGGTCGATCCTCCGGATGGAGGCCATCGAGAAAATTGAAACGCTTCGCGTAAATCTCCTCCCTGGACCTCCCCCACACGGTCTCATACGCGGGGCTCACATAAACGAGGGATTCGCCGTTCGCGTACGTCATCCAGAAGACGTCGTTGATCGTCTCGGCAAGGACGCGGAACTGCTCTTCCCGCTCGGCGAGCGCACGCGCGGCTTGATGGGCCTGCGTGACGTCGCTGAGCGTCACGACGATCTGCTCGATCGCCCCCTGCCCGTCGCGTTGCAGCGCCACGTTGATCAGGATCCACACCCGATCCCCGCGCTTGGGCCGATCCACGCCGACGGTCATGGACGAGACCGCCTCCCCCGTCGCGAGCGCGCGCGCCGTGGGGTATTTCTCGGCAGGCAGGGGTTCGCCGTCCTCGCTCACCATACCCCAGCCGGGATCGGGCAAAGCGCGGTCGCGGAGCTGGGCCTCGGTCATGCCGAGCAGCTCGAGCGCGCGGCGGTTCGAGAAACGCAATTCCGCCTGCGGACCGCGGATGAGCACGCCGATCCGGAGGTTGCGGAGGAGCCCATCGAAACGCGACTCCATCTCCGAGAGATCCCGCGTCCTTCGGGCCACGGTGTCCTCGAGCTCGCGCCAGCGCGCGGACGTGTCCGTCATGTCGCGGCCGATCGAGACGACGAACGCGATCACGCCATCCGCGCCGCGCATCGGCGTGTACGTCGTGTCGAGGTAGACCCGCGCCCCCGCAGCCGTGCGGATCTTGTGGGCCACGTGCACGACCTCGCCGCTCTCGAGCGCGCGCATCACGCACTGCTCGATCGTCGAGGCCCGATCCCCATAAAGATCACGCGGCTCCTTGCCCACGAGCGCCGCCGCCTCGTGCCCGAGCAGCACGCTCGCGGCGGGGTTCGAATAGACGAACCGCCGCGACGCGTCGTACACCACGCAGACGTCCTTCGACTGCGCAAAAAAGGCAGGCGCATCGAAGGGCAAGAGCGGCGCGGGGGAAACGGTGGGCGTGGTCATGGGTGTCCGAATCTATGGGTAGAATGCGCCAGGATACGTGCGCAACGCAACAAAGATCGAACGGGGCCTTTTCTCGGGGGACGACGAGGGCCTGCCGCGGCTCTGGCGGCGTCGTCGTGGGTAGGGTCGGGCTCCTGACCAGCCCTTCGGACCGAGGGGACCGTGGCAAACGCCTCGAACGGGAGCGTTCGTCCGGCACATACAACGAGGGCGTGACAAACGCAGGAATCCGTTGAAAATGAGGGCAAGCTGCGGCAAACTCCGCGCGGCTTCCGAGGCACGATGAGCAAGGCGCGAGCAGGATCGAAGCCGAAGCCTACGAAAAAGGGCGCTGTCAAGAAGACCCCGAAGGTCGCCACGAAGGTCGCCACGAAGGCGGCCACGAAGGCGGCCGCGACGAGGCCCAAGGCGAAGACGCAGCCGCGCCTCGTGCCCCACACACCGGTGATGCCGGAAATCCGGCGCGCGCACACCGAGCCGCCTCCCGCCGCCGATGAGCCGCTGGTCGCGAAGTGGGCCACACGTGGGGCCGCGTTGCTGGGCGAGCTCGCCGCGCATGGCGCCGAGGACCACGAGTACCGCGTGGACCTGAAGGAAGGGCGTTTCGTGTGGGTCGACCCGCGGGGCCATGTCTCGGTCGAGGCGCGCGCGCGGGTGCTTTGCAGTTACACGCCCACGACCTCGTCGCTCACGATGGCCTGGGCCGACCCCTTGCTGCGCGCCGCGTCCGTGCGGGTGATCGAGCGGATGCCCACCGAGCGAGACGACGTCGACGAGGAGGGGGCCTGGCGCGTGGCGATCGCCGCGGCCGAGGCCTCGGGCGCCCAATACCTCTACCGCGTGGCCGCGCCGCATACCTGGTACTTCCTCGCGCTGACGGGTCTGTCGTTCCAGCCGATCAGCCCCTCGTTCACGCCCGGCTCCCCGGCGGGCCTGGTCCTTTCGGAGCTCGGGGCGAGCCGCAAGGCGATCCTCTCGGGCGCCGAGCCGGCCATCGTCGTGCGCGAACGCCTCGCGCGGGTGGGCAGCGCGCTCCTGCACGAGGCCGAATACGCCTATCGCAGCACCGACTGGGTGGCGAGGCTCTCGCGGACGGGAAAACGCCTGGAAAAACTCGCGGGCAAGGTGCCGGTTCCGTCGTCGTTCGAGGCCCTCGCGACGGGGTCGGGCACGTCGGAATGGCTGGCCCCGGAGCTCGCGAGGAACCTCGACGAGGCGCTCGGGCTCCTGGAAGACGAGTGGCGGCTCTTCGCCTGAAGCGCCTCCGCCCCTAGCCCATTTCCTGGATCGCCTGCACGATCGCGTCCACACCCGAATCGCCGGCGATTTCCTTGGCCGCCTCGGGTTTGTCGAGCCGCACGATCCGCGTCGCCCCGTCTGCCCCCGCCATCACGACCCGCGTGAAATGGTGCGCCGCTGCATACCGCAATGCGTCCGCCCCCGGCGAAAGCCGCGCCGCCGCGATTCCCCGCGCCCGGAGCGAAAGCGCGAGCGCCTCCCCGGGCGGATCCGCCGCCACGAGCACCCGCAAGGGTCGCTCGTCCCGTAAGCCTGCGGCTTCCCGCGCCCGGGAAAGCGCATCGAGATGCAAGCCGAATCCAACCGCCGGCATCGGCAGACCAAATCGCCCGAGCAGATCGTCGTATCGACCCCCCGCAGCGACGGGCTCGCCCGGCCCGGGCGAAAGCACATGGAAAATCGGCCCCGTGTAATAAGCGAAGCCCCGCACCTCGCCGAGATCGAGCCGCAACACATCGGCGAGCGTATCGTCCGGCGCCCCGAAAGGGGTCGTCCTCGTCCTGCGCGCCGTCTCCCAGAGCGCCGCGAGCTCGCGGAGCGGGCTTTCCGCACCCGTCCCCGAAAAGAGTTTTTCCGCGCGCGCAAGAATCTCCGCGCCTGGCCTGTCCTCCGCCCCGCCCGCGAGCTCGGGCAGCGCCACGAGCGCCTCGGCCACGCGCCTCGGCACCGCCGCCGCCTCCCGGCCCGAAAGCAACACGAGGAGCCTCGACGCGTCTTTTTGCGCGAGCGCGTCCGTCACCTCCACGTCGAGCGGCGACGGCACCGCGTCGACCAGGGCGCGCGCGATGAGCGCATGTCCGAGGTCGATCACGAACGATCCAAGGCCCACCGCGCGTGTCACGGATGCGAGCAGCCGCAGCGCCTCGAGGTCCCCCTCGGGCGAAGGCGCGCCGTAAAGCTCCACGCCGGCCTGCGGAATTTGCCGGTGTTTCTTGGCGCGTCCCTGCCGGCGCCGCACGATCGTCCCCTCATAACAGAGCCGGATCGGCGGCGGCTCCGTGGCGAGGCGCGTCGACACCATCCGCGCAATTTGCGGCGTCATGTCCGGACGGAGCGCGCAAACCTCTCCAGATTCTGGCTCGACGAACCGGAGCACGTCCCCGGGATCCAGCGCGCCGAGGCCCTTCTCCAGCACTTCCGCCAGTTCGAACGCCGGCGGTATCACCAGGTCGTAGCCGTGCAAGGCAAAATGGTCGAGAATCGCACGGGCGAGCGCGCGCCTTCGTCTCGTCTCTTCCGGTAAGAGATCACGCATCCCGGCGGGCAAGGGGTGCGACAGTGCCTTGGGCGGAGAGCCACCTGGTTCCACACGGTGCTTATACCGCGGCTGGGCAATCCGTGCGCATCGTTTGTGCCCGCGCTGCGACGCCTTACTCCACACGCGGTGCGCGGAAGCACATCCGTCACGCATCGGCGTGCCAGCAGCGCCAGCCATTCGCGCGGATCCCGACCTGCCATGCCTGGCAGGTGACTTGCTAACCCCGACCACCTGCCAGGCGCGCCCACAAAGTTTCGGGAATGCGCTGGCGATGGAGGCTCTCATGGCCGTCCAGGCCGTCACGACGACGCGTACCACCGCGGGATTGCCCGCGTCCGCCGGGGCTGAAGTCCGGCTCAGCGAGCTGATCGAGCGCGTCAAAAATGGAGACACGCTGGCGCTCGATGCGCTCACGCGTGCGATCCGGCCGCACGTAGAGCGGCAGCTCGCCCGGTATCCCGTCTCGGACGAAGATCGACTCGATCTCGTACAATCAACGCTTCTTCAGGTCATCCGTCGAATTCGAACGTTCCGCGGCGATTCGAGCTTCACCACGTGGCTCTTCCGGGTCACGGCCAACGAAGCTCTGATGCTGATGCGCTCGCAAAGGCGTCAGCGTGCGCGGTTCGTCGGTGGACTCGACCTCGAGGACCTCAGTGTTCTGCCCACGATGCGTGCTCCGGCGCTCGAGGACGACGCCGCCAGCGTGGCCGAGCGCGAGCGGTTCGTCCGTCTCGCTCTGGGCGAGCTGCCGAACGATTACCGGGACGTGGTGATGGCGCATTACCACGAGGATCTCGGCCTGCAGGAAATCGCGCAAAAACTCGCGGTGAGCGAGAGCGCGGTCCGTTCACGCCTGCACCGCGCGCGCCTGCGTCTCCGCGCGATCCTCAACGCGACGCCTTATGGTCGCGAGCTCCAGGCGGGATTCGGCCAGCAGCTCGAGCGGCGAGGACCAACGCCCGGGTGAGGCCCCTGCCCCGGGCGAACACGTGCGTCCTGCCATTCGCACCGCCGCGTGACACGGATTTGCCATCGGCGCGCCCTGTCCCGGTCGGGAATTGGTGGTAAGATCCGCCCATGCGCCCTTGCTTCTTGCTTCCGCTCCTCGCGTTTCCTCTCGTCACCATGGCATTCGCTGCTTGCGCCACCCAGAGTGCAGGCGGCCCTTCGTGGCAGCCTCCGGGAGAAGGCGGAAGCGGCGGAACCGGGGGAGCGGGCGCGGGGGGAATGACGGGTGCAGGCGGCGGGCTCTTCGAAGAGGACGCGGGGGTCATCACGGACGCGTCGAGCGAGGAGCCTCCGATCTCGGCGGACGCTGCGTGCGCGTCGACCGTATCCGAGGCGACCGTGGAGAAGCTACCGGTCGACATCATCTGGGTCGTCGACAACTCGGCGAGCATGGAGCCCGCGATCCTCGAGATCAAGACGGGCTTGAATACGTTTGCCTCGCTGATTGGATCGAAAAACCTGGATTACAAGGTCATCATGCTGGCCTTGCGCAACAAGACGAGCCCGATCCAGGTCGGGGGCAGCACGCGTTATCCCATCTGCATCCCCGCTCCCCTCGCGGGCGATGACAATTGCGGCAATGGTCCGCGGTTCTTCCATTCGAGCGTGGACATCCGCAGCACCCAGCCGCTCGAGCAGATCCTCGGCACGCTCGGGCAAACGGACGGCTACATGCTCGGTCAAGAGCGCGGCGGCGAGCCGTGGCTGCAAGAGCTGCGGCCCCAGGCGACGAAGACGTTCGTCGTCGTGACGGATGACGACGCGCGGCTCGCGCCCACGACGTTCGAGATATTCGCTGGGGGGAAAAACCCGTTCAATACATTCACCTTGCCCCCGGGGATCCTCGACCCGAGCTGGAATGGGATCTTCAAGGATTACCTCTTCAGCGGCATCTATGGATGGGGGTCGGCCGTCGATCCGGGCGTGACGTGCACCTTCCCGGACGGCACCCAGCCCGCGAAATCCGGCCAGAACTACACGACGCTCGTGCAAAAGACGGGCGGCGTTCGGGCGCAGATCTGCGATGGAAGCGCCGCCTGGCAGTCGTTCTTCGACGCGGTGGCCCAGGCCGTGGACAAGACGGCCAAGCTCTCGTGCGAGCTCACGATCCCCGAGCCGCCCTCGGGCGAGATCGACCCGACGCGCGTGAACGTCGCGCTCTCGAGCGGCGGCGAACCCACCTACCTGCCCCGCGTGGACGGCCCTGCGGCATGTAATGGCGGCGGCTGGTATTACGACGATCCCGTGGCGCCGAAGAAGGTCGTGCTTTGCCAGTCCTCGTGCGACGAGGCCCAGGCCCTGGTCAGCTCGAACGAGACCGGCAAGATCGAGGTCCTCTTCGGCTGCCAAAGCATCATCAAATAACGACGCCGATCTGCTCGAAGGGCACCCGGAGGTCGTCCGGCAGCGCCGCTTCGATCGTGATCGACCGGCCTTCCCACGGGTGCTCGAAGGTGAGCGCGCGGGCGTGCAGCGCGAGCCGCGCGAGGCCGAAACGCGCCCGGTATTCGCGGTTGAGCGCGCCTTTGCCGTAATTCGCGTCCCCGATCAGCGGGTGGCTGATGTGTTTCATGTGCCGGCGCACCTGGTGCAGACGGCCCGTCATGGGTCTCGCGTCGACGAGCGAAACATGTTCGCCCTGCCAAACCCTGCGGAAGGACGTCGAGGCCGGCACCCTCGGTCCGCCCTCGCGGCGGGGGATCGGGTGGTCGATCGTCCCCTCCTCGGGGGCGACGCCGCGGACGAGCGCGAGGTAATGTTTTTCGACGCGACCCGCCTCGAACATCTCGCAAAGGACACGCGCGTTCTCGGAATCGAGCGCGAAGAGGAGCACGCCGCTCGTGCCGCGGTCGAGACGATGCACGGGAAAAACCCACTGCCCGATGGTGTCCCGCACAATATGGAGCGCCGTCGTGTCGTCGTCGCACCAGCCGGGGTGCACCGCGAGGCCGGAGGGTTTGTCGACGGCGATGAAATGAGGGTCGCGGTGGAGGACGTGGATCAACGCTACCGCAACTTGATCCGCGTCGTCGGCTCACGCCAGCGCTGCACGATCCCCGGCAGCATCGAGAGATCACGCACGGTCACGTCCGGGCCCGCTTGCACCAGCGCCTCGACCGGCGAGAAGCCCGATTCCACGGCCACGGCCCAGGTCCCGGCGTTTCGCGCGCAGAGGATGTCCTGCGGGCCGTCGCCGACCATCACCACGGCCGCGGGCGTCGCGCCGAGCTGCTTGGCCGCGAGCAGGAGCGGCGCCGGGTTCGGCTTGCCGTCCTTCGTGTCGCCACCCGCCACGACGACCGCGAACCGATCCTCGATGCCCAGCGCGCGCAGCACCACCTCGGTCGTCGCGCGGTGCTTGTTCGTGCAGAGGCCGAGCGTCATGTTCTCCATCGCCGAGAGCGCCTCGATCGCCTCGAGCGCGCCCTTCGCCCAGCGCGTGAAGTCGAGCGGATGGTGCTTGTAGTACTCGAGGAAGAGCCGGATGAGCTCGTCGGTCTCCGGCGCGTCCGCGGGGATCTTCGCGGCCCTCGAGCAGAGCGCGCGAGGGCCATCGCCGACCAGACGCACGATCACCTGCGCGGGCTGCGGGTTGCGGCCCGTCGTCAGGAGCGCGTGGTTCAGCGCGGCCACGATGTCGCCGCGGCTGTCGATCAACGTACCGTCGAGATCGAACACGACCGCTGTGGGGGGAAGCACGGGGTTCATCCTAGGCGATGGGTGGTCGGGATCGGAAGGGGGGTTATTTGCGCGGGCCGGTCACGCGGATCTCCCGGAGGCGCGACCGCAACGCCGCGTATCGCTCCTCCATGTCCTTGCGCGCGTCGGGCGAGCGCCAGAGGTCCTTGCGCTCCTCGGGATCCTGGCCGAGATCGTAGAGCTTGTAGCCCGCGTTGTTCGAGACGATCAGCTTGAGATCGTCATGGATGAAGGCGCGGCGCGCGTCGTTGTACGGGCCGGCCGGCATGTCGACGACAACGTCACGACCTTCGGGCTTCTGTCCCTCCGGCAAAAACACGTCGGCGAGGAGCGAGGTGCCCGAGAGCCAGTCGACCCCTTCCGCGGCAGGCTTCGGCGGCTCGACGTGGAAGAGCTCGAGCACCGTGGGCGCGAGATCGATGAGGCTCCGTCGCGCCTCGATCCGCGCGGGTTTCGCGCCTGGAACGTGCACGAGGAGAGGGACGCGGACGAGCGGCTCCCAGAGCTCGAAGCCGTGGCGAATCATGTTGTGTTCGCCGAACGCCTCGCCGTGATCACTCGTCACGACGATCGCGGTCCGCTTGCCCCACGTCGCCGCGCGGATGCCGTCGAGCAGCCTGCCGATGTGTTTGTCCGTGAACGCGACCTCGCCGTCGTAGAGCCCGCGTTGCCCGGCGCCGAAGCTCGGCACGTCGTCGTGGCGCAGGTAGTCGGCGTGCGGGTCGAGGTAGTGAACCCACAGGAAAAACCGGCCCGCGGTGTTCTCCGGCTTCGCCAGCAAACCAAGCGCCGCGTCGGTGAGCTCGGCGGAGGACTTCATGTCCGCCACGTCCCAGGGCGCGTTCTCGGGCGGCGCGGCGGACAGATCCACCACGTCGAAGCCGCTGTCGAGGCCGCCGAACTTGCCGAAGTAGCGGTGCGCGTGGACGCCCATCGTGCGGACGCCGGCGCGTGAGAGGCGCTCGGCGAGGAAGGTCTCCTCGTCGTCGAACTTGTTGAAGTGCCCCCAGTTGCGCTGCGTTTCGCTGCCGTACTTGCCGATCATCATCGGGCCGACGCTCTTGCCCGTGTACGAGGCGAGCGAGTACGCACGGAGGAAAGCCGCGCTCTCGGCGGCCAATTTGTCGAGGTTCGGCGAGACCGGTTGCGGATGACCCGCGTAACCGAGGTCGGCGCGCAGCGTGTCCACCGTGATGAGCACGACGTTGAGATCGGCGGGGATCTCGGCGGTTTGGGGCGCTCGGGGCACCACGTTGGCAGGCGCGAGCGCGGCGAGCGCCTCGGCGCGGAGGTCCGAACCCGAGCAGTCTTCGTCGACGCCGTTGTCGGCGATCTCCACGCCGAGCGGCCCGATCGACGCATCCCCCTCGCGACAATCTCCGCCGCCAAAAAGCGCGCTCGCTCCGTCGTGATCCCGATCGGCGAGCTTGCGCATCGCCGCGAGCGAGAGCTTGCCGAGCGGCGCGTCACGCTCGATCGCCTGCGCGACGGGCGCACCCTCGCCCCCGAGCGAGAGGGCCGTACGCGGCGCGAAAAGAACAGGCACGAGGGCAAACGCGAACGCGGCGCTCGCCCTTCGTGGCGCGGCGAGCGCGGACGAAAGGAGCGCGGCGATCGCCACGAGCAGGAGCATCCCGGGCGCACGCAGATCGAGCTCCGGACGCTTGAGCACGCCGTAAATCCCGAACAGGCCCCCTTCCCCGCTCGGCCCGCCCGTCGCCACGCCGAGGCCCAGAAGCGCTCCCACGATCACGAACGCCGCGAGCGCCGTCTTCGCGGGATCCACGAACGCGGGCCGACCCTCGCTCGCGGTCGCCAGCGCTTGCCGCAGCGCCGGCGTGAGCGCGAGCGAAAGGAGCGCCGCCAAGAGGCCAACGACGAGCGCGCCTGCCGCGATGGAAAGCCCGGCGAGCGGCGCCGCGACGTCGAGCCCGAGCAGCGCCCGCGCGAGCTCGGCCGAGAGCGTCATCCACAAAAACGCAGCCACGATCGCGAGCGGCACGAACGCAGCCACGTCCGCGGGTCGACCCTTCGCGCGCGCCCGCAGCGACGCGACAGCCGACGCGGGCGTCGGTGCTTCCTCGGGAAACAGGACCACCAGCGCCGTCGCCACGACGAGCCCAACAACGAGCGCGACGGGCGCGACGAGGCCCGCGTCGGCCACGAAAATCGCGAACGCCTTGCCCGCGTCGATCGTCTCGTCTTCGCCCCCGCGCGTATACGCCGCGTCGAGCGCAGCGGCGGCGAGGCCCGCGATCGATCCGCCCATCGCCCCGCGGGCGATCCGGCTCGGCCAGGATCGAACGTAAAGTGCCGTCTTCATCCCTTGCTTCGCGCGCGTGGGGGCACGGAGGCGCGTGGGCCCGTCGTCGTGGGGCTCCGCTTTGCGAGCGGGTGCGCCGCGTCGTACACCTTCGTCAGGTGATCGATCGACACGTGCGTGTACCGCTGCGTGGTCGACAGGCTCGCGTGCCCCAGCATCTTCTGGATCGCGCGCAGATCCGCGCCTCCGTCGAGCAGGTGCGTCGCGAACGTGTGCCTGAGCGCGTGGGGATGCAGATCCGCGCGGCCTGCGCCGAGCGCTCCGTACCGATGCACGAGGTGCTGCACCTGCCTCACGCTGATGCGCCGCCCGAGCCTCGACACGAAGAGCGCCCGCTCGTCGAGCGCGCCCGTCTTCCGGTTCCGAAGCTCCTCGCGCCGCCCGATCCAGCGCACGAGCGCCGCGCGCGCAAACGATCCGAACGGCACGAGCCGCTCCTTTTGCCCCTTGCCGAGCACCCGCGCCCGGCCTCCTTCGGCCTCGAGGTCCACGTCGCCGACATCGAGCCCCGCGAGCTCCGACACGCGTAACCCCGAGCCGTAAAGCACCTCCAGGATCGCTCGGTCGCGTTGCCCTTCCGCCGTCGCCTCGTCGGGCGCCTCCACGACCTCCGTCGCGGCGTCCGCGTTGACGAACGTCGGCAGAGGGCGCCGCACCTTCGGCAGATCGAGCTCGGCCGCGGGGTTTTTCTCGATCTCCCCGCGCTTCTCGAGCCACCGCAGAAAGGCCCGCACCGCGGCGATTTTCCGTCCGATCGAGGGCGGCGCGTGGGTGCGCGCGAGTTGCCCGAGAAAACCTCGAAGGACGAACACGTCGAGATCCCCCGGCCCTCGCACGCGCGTGGACTTCCCGCGCACGTGGGCCACGAGCTGGGCAAGGTCCCGACGGTAGGCCGCCACCGTATGGGGCGACGCTCGACGTTCCTCGCCGAGGTGGCGCACGAACCGCGCCACGGCCTCCTCGAGGCCGCCCGGGCCTGCCGCGGCGTTCTGCGGAACCGCGCTCTTCACGGCCCTTCCCGTAGCATCGCCCCCCGCCTCCGGGCAAAGAGAGCGTGCGCCGTCGACCGACCGGCCCGAGCAGGCCACCCCCGAGAAAGGATGCCTCCCGCCGAACGGAACGGGTACATTATCAGACGCGATCCTATGGAAGGCGAGACGCTCGATGGCCGCTACCAGCTCGGCGAGGAGCTCGGCCGCGGAGGTCATGGCGTCGTTTACAGGGCGAAAGACCTGCAAACCGGCGCTGAGGTCGCCCTCAAGCTCCTGCGCAAGCAGATCAAGGACGACCCTCAATACGCGGTTCGTCTCTTCCGCGAGGCCCAGTCGCTCGCGGCGCTCTGGGGAACGAGCGTCGTGCGTGTACACGCCTTCGGGACCGACGCCGAGGGCACCGTCTACATGGTCATGGAGCTGCTCGAAGGCGAGAGCTTCGACGCGCACCTCAAGGATCTCGAGCTCTTCGGCGATCGGCTGAGCTCCTTCAACCTGCTCACCTTCCTCGACCCGATCGCCCGCGCGCTGCACACCGCGCACGGCCTCGGCATCATCCACCGCGACGTCAAACCCGCGAACATCTTCCTCGTCTCGCCCGACCACGGCGGCGGCGTGCGCCTCATGGACTTCGGCCTCGCCAAGATCCTCGGCGCCGAGGCGCTCACCGCGGCGGGCATGATCGCGGGCTCGCCGAGCTACATCGCGCCCGAGATGTGGCGCACCGAGCCCTTCGATCATCGCGCCGACGTCTACTCCTTCGGCGCCGTCGTTTTCCGCGCGCTCGCCGGCAGGCCGCCGTTCCTCGGCTCCTCCACGGTGGACCTCTTCCTCGACGCGACGAGCGCCCCGAGGCCGAAGCTCTCCCCGCTCCGCCCCGATCTTTCGCCCGAGGTCGACGCGTGGGTCGAGCGCGCGCTCGCGATCGAGCGCGATCAGCGCTACCCCTACATCAGCACGCTCTGGAACGACCTCATCCGCGTGATGATGAACGGCAAGGGCCCAAGCGCCGATCGCGTGCGACAAACCTTCCGTCTACCTGGCTAGCCCTGCATGTCGCCTACCGAAGAGAGCGCGCACTCCATCGAGTCCTTCGAGATGGAGACCGAAGGCGGAGCCGAGCCGAAGGTCGACGTCGACCAGGCGAACGCCGACGCGCAGGACAAGGCCATCGAGCACGCGCGTTCTCTCATCGGCCAGGTGATCTCGGATCGTTACAAGATCGTCGACCTCGTGGCGATGGGCGGCATGGGCGCGGTCTACCTCGGCGAACACGTGCTCATGCACAAGCGCGTCGCCGTGAAGATCCTCCACCCGGAGAGCGACGACAACCCCGAGATCGTGGCTCGTTTCGAGCGTGAGGCCCTCGTCGGCGCGCACATCGATCACCCGAACATCGCCCACGCCACCGACTTCGGGAAGCTCGACGACGGCTCGTACTTCCTGATCCTCGAGTACGTCGAGGGGAAAAACCTCGCCGAGGTGATCCGGAATGGGTGGATGAAACCTCGCCTCGTCGTGCACATCGCGCGGCAGCTCGCGTCGGGTCTCTCGGCTGCGCACGAGCTCGGCATCGTGCACCGCGATCTCAAGCCGCGGAACGTGATGCTCGAAGCGGCCTTCGTGCCCAAGCTCATCGACTTCGGCTTCGCGAAGGTCACCGTCGGCAAGCTCCCGCTCACGGTGTCGTCGGAGGGTCGGCCGCCGTCGCGCCTCACGGGGGTCGGCGTGATCTTCGGGACGATCAACTACCTCGCGCCCGAGGCGGCGCACGGCATGGATGCGGTCGACGAGCGCGCGGACCTCTATGCGCTCGGCGTGATGATGTACGAGATGCTGACGGGCAAACACCCGTTCGACGCGACCGATCCGGTCGAGATGTTCTCGCACCACCGCATGACCCCGCCGCCGCCCTTCTCCGTGCGCGCGCCGGGCCTCACCATTCCGGACGAGCTCGAGGCCGTCGTGGGCAAGCTTCTTTTGAAGGACCCTTACGAGCGTTTCCCGAACGCAGGCGCGGTGATGGACGCGCTCGATGCATTGGAGATCTCGAACGAGCCCGTCGAGGAGATCGTCGCCCGTTCGAGAAAATTCACCCCACCTC
This sequence comes from Polyangium sp. (in: bacteria), assembly GCA_031374535.1. GTDB lineage: Bacteria > Myxococcota_A > Polyangia > Polyangiales > Polyangiaceae > Polyangium. Next base: position 2,603 of record JANMGF010001112.1, on the reverse strand, counting down.
CGCCCAAGGTCACGGCGGCCGTCGAGGAAGAATCATCCGCGGCACCGATGACGAGCTCGGAAATCGACGCAGGGCCCGCCAAGGCGTCGAAGAGCCCTGGGACACGCAAAAAGAAGAAAAAGGCTCGCGCGGACGAAGTGTCGGCTCGTCGCGAGCCCGCAAAGACAGGGCCGAGCGCCGTGAATTATGCGCTCGCCATCATTGCAATCGTGGCTGTCGCGGCCGCGGCGTTTTTCGCGGCGCGCTGATCAATCCCCCGACGCCGGCGCCGGATCCGGAATCGGATCCCGCATCGTGACGAACTCCTCCGCGGCCGTCGGGTGAATGCCCACCGTCGCGTCGAATTGCGCTTTCGTCGCTCCGCACTGGATGGCGATGGCCACGCCCTGGATGATCTCCGGCGCGTCCGCGCCCACCATGTGCGCCCCGATCACCCGGCTCGTCGCCCGATCCACGATGAGCTTCATCATCGTGCGCTCGTCGCGACCCGAAAGCGTGTGCTTCATCGGCCGGAATCGCGCGCGGTAGACGTCGATCTTGCCATACCGCCGCCGCGCCTCGTGCTCGGGCAGGCCCACCGACCCGACCGGCGGCTGCGAGAACACCGCGCTCGGCACGTTCTCATGGTTCATCTCGGTCGGCCGATCACGGAAGAGCGTCTCCGCCACGGCCCGCGCCTCCGCGATGGCCACGGGCGTCAGGTTGATCCGGTCGGTCACGTCGCCGACCGCGAAGATACTCGGCACGCTCGTGCGCGAGTACGAATCGACCTTGATCGCGCGTGCTTCATTCACGGCGACGCCCACCGCCTCGAGCCCGAGCCCGTCCGTGATCGGCGTGCGGCCCGTCGCGAAGAGCACCACGTCCGTCTCGAGGATCTCCTCGCCCGCGAGGCGCACCGAGAGCCCCTCGCCCTCCCGCGCCACGCTCCGCACGATCGTCTCGCGCAGGAACTGAACGCCGCGCTTCTGCATGCCTTCGACCACGGACTCGCGCACGTCCTGATCGAAGCCCCGCAGCACGTTGTCGCCGCGCAAGGCGAGCGTCACCTCCGCGCCCGCGGCGCGCCAGATCCCCGCGAACTCCACGCCGATGTAACCGCCGCCCACGACGAGCGCGCGGCGCGGCACGTACGGCAGATCGAGCGCCTCGTCCGACGAGAGCCCGAGCTCTTTTCCAGGGATGTCCGGCCGCACCGGGCGGCTCCCCGTGGCGATGAGCACGTGCCGCGCCGTGTACCGCTTGCCGCCGACCTCGACCGTGTGGGGATCCACGACCGTCGCGAACCCCTCGAGCATCGTCACGCCCGCGTCGCGCAGCATACGCACGTAGATCCCGTGCAGCCTGTCGAGCTCGCGATCCTTGGCCTCGATGAGCTTCGCCCAGTCGAGCTTCGCCTCAGGGATCGTCCATCCGAAGCCCCGCGCGTCCTCGATCTCCTCGGCCACGTGCGCGCCGTGCACGAGCAGCTTCTTCGGCACGCAGCCGCGCAAGACGCACGTGCCGCCGATGCGCCGCGCCTCGCAGATCGCGACGCGCGCGCCGTACGAGGCGGCCCTGCGGCTCCCCGCCACGCCGCCCGAACCCGCGCCAATCGTGAACAGATCGAAGTCGAACGTGGTCATCGCGAGGCCTCCCTCTGCGCCAGTATGCGGGAGAAGACCTGCGAGCGCGAGGCTCCTCTTCCCCGCTCCCGAGGGCTCAATCGAGGTGCTCGTGAAAAAACGTGAGAACACGATCTTTCGCGTCGAGCGCGGAGGGCTCGTGGTAGCCGGCGCGCATCGGCAGGAGCGGGCCGATCTTCTCGGCGATGTAGCCCTCGGTGCGCGTGTAGAACGAATGCCCGGCGCCCTCGTAGACCTTGATGTCGGACGCGACGCCGAGCCGGTCGAGGTGCCGCCGCAAGCGCTCGGGCGCCTTCTTCAATGGTTTGTCGAGCCCGCCGAAGCTCGCGACCATGGGGCAGGCGTTCGGCAGCTCCTCGGGCACCTCACCGTAAAAAGGTGCAGCAACCTTGTAATGGCCACGCATCGCGAGCACGATCGCGAACCCGCCGCCCAGGCAAAACCCGACCACGCCGAGCCGCGTCGCATCGACCTCCGGGCGCGACGAAAGGAAACGACGCGCGGCCTCGAGGTCGTCGATCGGCTGCCCACGCTGCCGGATGATCGAGCGAATCGCGCCCGCCACGCAAAGAAATCGCGGGCCGCGATGAAAGAGATCCGGGATGAGCACGGCATATCCCGCCTCGGCGAATTCCCGGGCGACGCGTTTCATCTCCTCCGTCAGGCCGAGGACCTCGTAGATGAGCACGAGGCCGGGCCGAGGCTCCGGCAGGTCCGGCAGCGTGAGGATGCCACGCATCGAGAAGCCGTCATCGCAAGGAAACGTGATTTCACGCTGATCCATGAGAGCCCCTTGTACCACTCCGCGTGGGGGGCTCGCATCCTCAGCCGAAGCCTCGTTTCTTGTCGGCCGGCACGTGGTGTCCTTCAGCGGCCGGCATACGCACGGAGGGCTTGCGTCCGGCTCGCCCGTCGGGCGTGTTGCGAGGCGGCGCGAGGCGGCGAAGCGCGGCTTGCACCTCGTCACGCACGTAGGGG
>JANMGF010001102.1:0-3647 GCA_031374535.1 Polyangium sp. (in: bacteria) | reverse complement strand
CGAGTGCTTGACGGGCCGCCCAGCGTTCACGTCAGAACAACTCATGACCACGCTCTCACATATCCTGTTCAAGGAGCCGCCGCGTGTACGCATGATCCGCAGCAAGACGCCGGCCGCGCTCGATCTGCTCATCACGTCGATGCTCTGCAAGGATCCCCTCGGCCGCCCGCGTGACGGTGCCATGGTCGTCGCCGCGCTCGACGCGGTCGACCCCTTCCCCGGGGGGCCGCCGAGCAGCGAGCTCGTACATTCGTCCGTGATGAGCCGCCCGGCGATCACGGTCCGCGAGCAGCAGCTCCTCTGCGTGGTGCTCGCGACGAGCTCGTTTTCGAAGACGATCGCAGACGGAGACACCACCGCGACGGACGTCACGTTGACCCCCGCCGCGATGGCCGAGGCGATCATGAAACGCAGCCTGCCGAGCATGCACGGCGGCGACATCTTCAACGCCACGGCAGGCACGCTCGACGATCTGAACGGCGCCGCGGCGGCGTACGGCGGCAGGCTCGAGAGGCTCGTCGATGGATCACTGCTCGCGGTGTTCACGGGCGCAGCCGCGGCGATCGATCTCGCGGCGCGTGCGGCGCGTGCGGCGCTTGGGCTCCGTGATCTCCTCCCGGGTGTGCCGATCGCGGTCGCGACGGGGCGAGGCCTCGTGTCCCAGCAGCTCCCGGTGGGGGAAGCCGCGGAGTCGGCCGCGCGCACGCTCTCGAATGCGCGTCGCGAGGGCGCGCGGATGGAGGGGCGGGTTTTTATCGACGAGGTGACGGCGGGTCTGCTCGATGCGCGCTTCGACGTGCGTGAAGAGGGTAGCGCGCGGGTGCTCGAGGCCGTGCGGGATCGGGCCGACGCGGCGCGCACGCTCCTCGGCAAGCCGAGCCCTTGCGTCGGGCGCGAGCGCGAGATCGCGACGCTCGTGGCCATCGCAGAGGAGAGCATCGCGGAGCCGATCGCGCGCGTCTCGCTGCTGACGGGCCCCGCCGGCGTGGGCAAGTCACGCGTCGCGACGGAGGTCTTGCGCAGGCTCGACGCCGCGGGACGCGATCTCGAGGTGTGGATCGCGCGTGGCGATCCGATGGCCGCGGGCTCGTCGTTCGGCATGCTCGCGCAGATCGTGCGTGCCGCCGCGGGCATCGAGGTCGGCGCTCCGCCGGCCGTGCAGGAAGAAAAACTCGTGGCGCGCGTCTCGTCGTGCGTCCCGGCCGAGGACGTCGTTCGCGTGACCGTCTTCCTCGGCGAGATCCTCGGCCTGCGTTTGCCAGCCGAGCGTAGCCACCTGCTCGCCGCGGCCCGCGCCGAAGCGATGCTGATGGGCGATCAGATGCGCCGCGCCTTCGAGGACTGGCTCGCCGCCGAGTGCTCGAAGAAACCCGTGCTGCTCCTGCTCGACGATCTTCATTTCGGCGATCTGCCCACGGTGCGCCTCATCGACGCGGCGCTGCGCCACGCGCGGGAGACCCCGCTCTGCGTGCTCGCCCTCGCGCGCCCCGAGATCTCGCGTGTCTTCCCGCGTCTCTGGGAGGAGCGCGGCATGCAGGAGGTGCGGCTCGGCGAGCTCGGTCGGCGCGCGAGCGAGCAGCTCTGCAAGGTCTGGCTCGGGCCCACGGTGGCCCCGGAGCTCACGGCGAAGATCATCGAACGCGCGGCGGGGAACCCGTTTTACCTGGAGGAAATCGTGCGCGCGGTGGCCTCGGGCCGCGGCGAGGCGCTCCCGGGCACGGTGCTCGCGATGGTGCAAGCGCGCCTCGAAGAGCTGGAGCCGGTGGAGCGGCGCATGTTGCGCGCGTCGAGCGTGTTCGGCGATGTCTTCTGGCCCTCGGGTGTCGCCGCGCTCATCGGCGGCGAGAAAAAAGAGGCGTCCGTGCGTGACGCGCTCGGCACCCTCGTCGAGCGCGAGCTCGTCATGCGCAGGACCTCACGCAGGTTCCTCGATCAGGAGGATCACGCCTTCCGCAACGCGCTCGTGCGCGAGGCGGCGTACGCGACGCTCACGGACGCCGATCGGATGCTCGGCCATCGCCTCGCGGCTGCGTGGCTGGAGTCGGTGGGCGAGACCGAGGCGATGGTGCTCGCGCAACACCACGAGCGCGGCGGCGATCTGCTTGCCGCGGCCTCGTGGTACGGGCGCGCGGCGGAGACGGCGCTCGAGGGCAGCGACTTCGAGGCCGTGATCGAGCGGAGCGAGCGCGCGATCGCTTGCGGCGCGCAAGGCGAGGAGCTCGGGCGCCTGCGGCTGCGCCAGGCGGAGGCGTATCGGTGGCAAGGCAAGTTCACCGAGGCCGAGGAGCGGGGCCTCGAGGCGATCCAGATCTTGCCTGCGGGCAGCGATCCATGGCTCTTCGCGGTCGGCGAGATGGCGAGCGTGTTCGGCAAGCTCGGCAGCGTCGAGCGTGTCGAGGTCCTCGGCGACGCGCTGCTCACGGTGGCATGTATGCAGGAGGCGCCCGCGAGTGACGGGCTCATCGCGGCGCTCTCGCGCACCTCGACGGCGTCGATCCTGCTGGGGAAGACCGTGCTCGCGGAGTCGCTTTTCCAGGAGCTCGAGCGGCTCGTGGAGGGCACGCTCGGGCCGCTTTCCATGGGCTGGCGCGAGCGTGCGCGGGCGTTCCGCGCGCCCTTCGTGGGCGAGACGGGCGCGTCGGCGCGGTACTTCGCGCTCTCGGCCGAGGGCTTCGAGAAGGCCGGCGACGTACGCAACGCGTGCCTCCAGCGCGCCAACTACGGCGCGGCGTGCCTCGAAGTGGGCGACTGGGTGGGCGCAGAGAAGGCGCTGATCCCTGCGATCGCGGATGCGGAGCGCATGGGGGCCAAACACATCGTCTCGTCGGCGCAGCGCGACCTCGGGTACGCGATGGCGCGTCTAGGTCGGCTCGACGCGGCGAAGGCGCTCGAGGAAGAGGCCGTGGCCGAGTTCGCGGCGCACGGTGATCGCCGGCTCGAAGGGAGCGGGCGTGACGAGCTCGCGACGATCCTCCTGATGATGGGTCATCTCGAGGAAGCCGAGGCCGAGGCGAGGCGCGCGGTGGAGCGGCTCGCGGTGGCGCCGCCGTATCTTTGCCACGGGCTCGCGACGCTCGCGCGCGTTCTGCTCGCGGTGGGGAAGGTGGACGAGGCGCTCGCGAGCGCGCAGGCGTCGCGCAAGCTCCTCACGGAGGTGGGCGCGCTCGAGGACGGCGAGGGGCTCGTGCGGCTCATGCTGGCGCGCGCGCTCGACGCGGCGGGGCAACCCTCGGAGGCGCGCGTGGTGCTCACCGAGGCGCTTCAGGAGATCGAGCGGCGTCTGGCGACGATCAACGAGCCCGACGCGCGGCGGACATTCGTCCTGATCCCCGAGCACGTCGAGACCCGCGAGATCGCACGGGCCTGGGGGATCCTCGGCTGACGGCCCACGTCGTCAGCGGAGCATGGGTCTCCGCGTGACGGCGCCTCGCTGGGGCGTTGCCCCAGGCCCCACCAGGGGTTGACCCCCCCGGGACCCGTACCAGCCTGGGGCTGGCCCAACGGTCTATGAACTCCGCACCGCGCAGTTCATCGAACAGCCGGTGGCAAGACCGGCGACGACTCCGCCCAAGGCCAAGACCGCCGCGCCGCCGGTTCTGCTGGCGACCTGGCTGCTTCGTCGGCCTGCTTGAAAAACTGCGCGGAGC
>JANMGF010001099.1:0-3630 GCA_031374535.1 Polyangium sp. (in: bacteria) | reverse complement strand
GCAGGCCGCCGCGCTCGGCGCTGCCGTCCTCGCTCATCGCGCGGGCCACGTCGGCGAAGCTCTCCCCCTTCTCGATCCGCGCCTTCGCCTGCTCGATCTTCTCCTTGGCCTTCGCCTTCGCGGCGTCCGCGTCGGCGTTGTCCTGATCGATCTTGGCGAGGATGTGGCGCGTCACGCGGCACTCGGGCAGGTAGTTCGCCTTGCGCGAGCTCCACTGCCGCTCCTCCTCCTCCTTGTTCAGCGCGACCCACGCGTCGATCGACTTCTGCGACTTGTCGGCGACGAGATCGGCGAAGAAACGTTTGTCGAGGCGGACGTAGGAGACGGCGGCGGTCGACTTGTCCTGGTTGTACCGCGCGTACGCCTCGGCATCGCCGACGACCACGCGCGAGCGGACGATGTCGCGCATGCGCGCCGCGACGATCTCTTCCTTCTGGTACTCGCGAAACTCCTGCGGGCTCATCTTCGCGACCATCCGAACCTCGCGCTCGTATGCTTTGAGGTCGAACTTTCCGGTCTGCCGGTTCTTGACGTTCAGGTACCGGATCATCGGCCCGCCGAGGCCCATGTACGAGGCGCCGCGCGGATCGACGGTGCGTCCGTCGGCCATCGTGACGGGCGCGAGCGGCATCGAGACGTGCATCCGACCGGAGGTGAGCTCCTCGTTCAGCTCCTCGTCGGAGATGGTGATCCCGAGGCGCTTGGCGTCTTCGTTCAGGACGTGCCGCTCGACGAGGCCCTCGGCCGTGATCTTGCGGAGACCACGCTGGCGCATCCACTCCTGGTCGACGCCGCGTGGCGCGAGCATGCGGTACGAGGCCCAGTAGTGACCCGAGGAGACGCACGTCCCGCGGATCTCGACGGCGCATCGCGCGGACTCGGCCAACTGTTGCCCCGCGTTCGGCCGGAACTGGACGATGAAGACGAGGGCGATGGCGATGACGGCGAAGCCGCCCAGGATGCTTGATAACTTGTTCACGTGCTGGAGCTCCGCATCCGGCGTGGCGAGGCGCGGAATGGGCGTTGTGCCCTCCGGCGCCGGGAATCGAGGCCCCGGCATAGCACGAGTTCACGTGTGAGGGGGGCTTGGGGGCGTAGCTCGGCATGTCCGAGCGCAGCCCCCAAACGTCGACAGCGGCGGGGGGCGCAGCTTGGATGGCCACGTCGAACGGCTCGACCGCCCGGCGCGTGAGCGGTAAGGTACGCGCCCGATATGGCCACACCGAAGAACATGCTTCCGGACTGCGGGCTCTACGTGACGACGCAGCCGCTCCCGGGCAACGAGCAGAAGGTCCCTGCCGGGTCCATCGTGTATTTCCACAACCACTCGGACAGTGGACTTCCGCAGGTCATCAGCCCCGACCACAACATCCACAACCGCTGGCATTTCCACGGCCCCGGCATCGAGTTCCGTGGCCTCAACTGGGCGGGGACGTTGAAGAAGCTGACGCCCGAGGGTTTTTACACCCTCCGGCGCGAGCTCACCTTCGACGGTGGATCCTGGCCGAAGGGCGCGATCGTCCAGCTCGGCTACACCCGCGAGGGCGACCCGATCCTCTTCATCGGCCGCGTGCGCTCGCGCCTCGACGAGAACGACCTCTTCTTCTCGGACAAGGGCCTCAAGCTGAAGCGCGATCAGCTCAACGTCCTCGAGCCCGCCCCCATCTACCAGGAGCCCGACGACGGCTCGAGTGGTCACGCCCCGAACGCCACGCATTGAGAAGACCCGGACGGACCGATCGGAAATATCGTACGTAGGCTGACAACACAAGGCTCGCTGCTACGCTCCCGAGCCTTGTGAAACGTCGTTTTTTGACGCCTACTCCTCCTCGTTCTCGTCTTTCCGAGGCTGGGAAAAGCCGCCGCACCTCGGTGCGTCGCCCGTTCACCGAGCGGGTGGTTTTCCGGCGCGGCGACGAGGACGTGCACGGTTTTGCGCTCAACATCAGTCTGGGCGGGTTGCGCGCGATCCTCGACGAGGCCGTGGGGCTCGGCGAGTTTTTCGAGGTCATTCTCGGCGATCAGGGCTCGCGTGCGGGCTGGGTCGTCTGGATACAGGAAGAGCTTGGCGGCGCGATCGTGGGTGTCTCGTTTTGCGATGCAGCCATGACCGCGCCGGAGGCCGAACCGCCCCTTGACCTTTCCTCACGAAGTTGCGAGCCTTGGGCCCGGTCCAAATAGCCAGGGGGGCCCGGAACGTTTGGACGATGCCGACGACGGCCGAAGTCAAAAAAGCTTTGATCGCCGCAGGGTTCGAGGTGTACCGCACCCGCGGTGACGTCGTGCACGTCGCCGAGCGCGCGCGGGAAAACCTCATCATGGACTCGGGCGTGCGTGTCCACGCGAGCGAGGTCGCGGTGACGCTGATCCTGCGCGCGCAACGCACGGATTTTCCGCACGACCCCGACGAGGACCTGTTCGAGCGCGCGCGCGGGCTCGGCGAGGCCGCGCGGGAACGTGGCTACCAGGAGGTCGGGGTGCAGATCACGCGCCTTCCGGATCCCAGCGACGAGGAGCGCACGCTCGACAGCTGGTTCGAGGTCTCGTTCGAGAAACGCGTGGCCGGGCTCGACGAGGCCATGGCCGAGGTCGGCTTCGCGCTTTCGGTCGAGAAGGCGGCGTCGCGGACGTAGTGAGAGACGACGACGTCGAGGCCGACGAGCCCGAGGCGACGCAAGGCAAGCAAGGGCGCGCGCGCCGGCTCCTCGGCCCCGGGGGACCGCTCGCGCGGGCGTTCGAGGGGTACGAGGATCGCGAGGGGCAACTCGCGATGGCGGACGCGGTCGAACGCGCGCTCGACGACGATCGTGTGCTGCTCTGCGAGGCGGGTACGGGCACGGGCAAGACGCTCGCGTACCTCGTTCCAGCGATCCTGAGCGGCCGGAAGGTCGTGATCTCCACGGCGACGAAGGCGCTCGAGGAGCAGATCTTCGCGAAGGATCTGCCGCTCGTCGCGGACCACCTCGGCCTGCATGTCTCGGCGGCGCTGGTGAAGGGGCTCGGCAACTACCTCTGCCTGCGGCGCTTCGACGAGCTGCGAAAGAGCCCCGAGTCGCAACACGAAGCGGGCGTGCTCCGCTCGCTTCCCGTCGTGGAGGCGTGGGCGCGTGGGACGGAGTCGGGGGATCTCGCGGAGCTTTCGGGGCTCGCGGAGTCGGATCCGATCCGGCGCGAGGTGTGCTCGTCGAGCGAGACGCGGATCGGATCGGCGTGCGCGTTTTTCGAGAAATGTTTCGTCACGCGGATGAAACGCGAAGCGGAAGAGGCGCGCGTGCTCGTCGTGAACCACCACCTCTTTTTCGCGGATCTGTCGCTGAAGCTCGGCCGCGGCAACGTCCCGGGCGCGGGCGCTCTGCCGCCGTACGACGCGGTGATCTTCGACGAGGCGCACCAGATCGAGGACGTGGCCACCGACTACTTCGGCGTGACCTTCTCGTCGCTGCGCACCGGGCGCCTCGCGGCCGACGTGGCGCAGGCGGCCGCGATGAGCCACCTCGACGATCGCGGGGCCGAGGCGGCGCGCCACCGGGCGGCCTCGGCCGACGCGCTGTTCTCGGCGCTGCGGCCGCGCCTGCCACGGGACGCGCGCGCCGTGGCCTCAGATGACCTGTGGTCGGGCGAGCCCACGCG
>JANMGF010001055.1:0-2381 GCA_031374535.1 Polyangium sp. (in: bacteria) | reverse complement strand
GCGCCCTCATCGTCGGCCTCGGTGAGCGCAAGGAGAAGCACACGTCGAAGCCCTTGCTCGGCACCTACCGCAAGACGCAGCAGACGCCGAAGCGCATCGTGCGCGAGCTCCGCCTCTCCGCGGACGAGGTCGCGAAGTTCGATGTCGGTCAGAAAATCGGCGTCGACCAGGTGTTCGAGGTCGGCCAGATCGTCGACGCGCAGGGCCAGTCCCGCGGCCGCGGCTTCACGGGCGTCGTGCGCCGCTGGAGCTTCGCCGGCGCCGTCCAGACGCACGGTACGCACGAGTATCGCCGTCACGGCGGCTCGATCGGTACGAACATGACCCCCGGTCGCACGCTGCCCGGCCTCAAGATGCCCGGGCACTACGGCGCCGAGACCGTGAGCACGCTCAACCTGCGCGTCGCCAGGCTCATCCCCGAGGACGATCTCGTCCTCATCGAGGGCGCCGTCCCGGGCTCGAAGGAGGGCATCGTCCTCATCCGCGGCGCCATCAAGAAGAAGAACGCCGGCAAAAAGAAGGCCTGATCGCCATCTCCTCGTGAGCTCGAAGGGCAAGAACCCGTACCGCAAACCCGACACCTTCACCAAACAGGCGAAGGCACAAGGGTTTCCAGCGCGGAGCGTCTTCAAGCTCGAGGAGATCGATCGCCGGGTGCGGCTCCTGCGACCCGGGCAGCGTGTGCTTGATCTAGGCGCCGCTCCCGGGTCGTGGTCCATGTACGCCGCGCAAAAGATCGGCGCGAAGGGGCACCTGCTCGCGGTGGATCTCACGCCGATCCGACAAGCGTTCGGGCCCCATGTCACGGTCGTGCAAGGCGACGCGCTCTCGCTCTCCAGCGAGGATCTCGCGCGTTTCGCGCCCTACGACGTGGTGCTGAGCGACATGGCTCCCTCGACGACCGGCAGCAAGGCCGCGGATCAATGGCGGAGCTACGAGCTCTTGGATCGCGCCATGACCGTGGCCGAGGCGCTCGGCGCGCCGGGCAGCGCTTTCGTCGGCAAGCTCTTCATGAGCGAGGAGTTCCAGAAGGCGCGCGAGAGGCTGCGTTCGCTCTACGACGAGGTGCGCGTGATTCGCCCCGAGGGCACACGCAGCGTGAGCTCCGAGGTCTTCCTCGTCGGGCTCGACCAGAAGAAACCCGCGCCGTGAGCGTGTGGATCTTCGGCTACGGGTCGCTCCTCTGGCGGCCCGGATTTCCGTACGTCGAGGCGAGGACCGCGCGCGTCGTGGGTTTGTCGAGGCGCCTCGAGCAAGGCTCGCCCGATCATCGCGGCACGCCGGAGAGGCTCGGCCGCGTGGCGACGCTCGTCCCCGATCCCGACGGGCACGTGGGTGGCCTCGTGTACGCGCTCCCGCCCGCGGAGGCGGACGCGATCCTCGCCGCGCTGGACGAACGCGAGCAGGGCGGATACGACCGCGTCACGATCCACGCAGAGCTCCACGGGGAAGAAACGATCGAAGCGATCACGTGGATCGCGCGCCCCGGAAACCCGTGGCACCTCGGGCCTGCGCCGTTCGAGAAGATGCTGGCGGACGTGCTCGAAGCCCACGGGCCGAGCGGCGCGAACGTGGAGTACGTGCTCCGGCTCGAGGAGATGCTACGCGCGCACGGCTTCCACGATGATCACGACTCGCCGCTCGCAGAGGCCGTGCGGGCCGCGCGTCACTCGACGCGCACGTAACCCGAGGCGACGAGCTTCAAGAGGGCGCGCGCCGTGTCGAGGTCGCTCGCCAGGCTCTTGTCCATGACCACGTGTGTCTCGGCGTGGTTCCAGACGAGCTGGAGCACGTCGAGCTCGGCCGGCCCGAGATCCCGCAGCGCCGGCTTCAAAGGCAACGCGACCGAGAGCTGCGCGTTTTTCCCGGGCAACTTGTGCCGGATGGCGTTGATCTCGTCGAGCTGACGGAGCCCTTCCATCAGGATCTCCTGCACGGAGACGTCGACCAGCTCCTTCGGCAGGACCTCGTCGGGCGGCTCGAAGTCGAACGTGCCGGTCCCCCACGCGAGGATGCGATACGCGGCCTTGAGCGGCGGGATGTCGTGGCTGTCCTCGAGCGACGCGTGCACGATCGTGCCCTTTTGCAGGTGGATCTTGCCCACCTCGTCGTCGGTGCGGATCACGAGCAGGCCGGTCTTCTTCGACGAACCGAGGAGCTGCAGGAGATCGGGCAGCGGGATCTCGTCGATCGCGCCGGACATGCTGCGCGTCGGCGATCGGCCCGAAGGCGGCAGCTCGCTGCGCTTGGGCAGGCGGATCCCGGGCGACGAACCTTCGGCGAGGACGACCTTCAGGATGTTCGTGCCGATGAGCACGCGATCGCCTTCCTTCAACGTCGCGCGCTTGATCCGCTCGCCGTTGACGAAGGTGCCGTTCGTC
>JANMGF010000997.1:0-1480 GCA_031374535.1 Polyangium sp. (in: bacteria) | reverse complement strand
GGATTCCGACTGGTACAAGGTCTTTCTCGGCGCGGTCCTGATCCTGGCCGTCCTGCTGAACAGCTCCATCCAGATGCGGGCGGCGGAGGCGCGGCGATGAACCAAGAGACGAACGGAAAAACGAACGGCAAAACCCCGCTCCTCGAGGCGGATCACGTCACCAAGCGATTCGGCCGCATCACCGCGATCGAGGACGTCTCGATGCGCGTGTATGCAAGCGAGATCCTGTGCGTCCTCGGCGACAACGGCGCCGGCAAATCGACGCTCATCAAGACCCTGTCGGGTGTCCATCCTCCGGACGAAGGGCGCCTCCTCGTGGACGGCGAGCCCGTTCGATTCTCCTCGCCGCGGGACGCCCTCGCCCGCGGGATTGCCACGGTCTATCAGGATCTCGCGATGGTCCCGATGCTATCGGTCGTGCGCAACTTTTTCCTCGGCGCCGAGCCGACGCGGGGGGTGGGGCCGCTGAAGCGCCTCGATCTGCGCGAGGCCGAGGGCGTGGTGCGCGCCGAGCTCGATCGAATGGGCGTCACGCTCCGTGATTTGTCGGTGCCCGTCTCGGCGCTCTCGGGTGGGCAGCGGCAGGCGCTGGCCATCGCGCGGGCCCTTCATTTCGGCGCCCGGGTGCTGGTGCTCGACGAGCCCACCTCCGCGCTCGGCGTGAAGCAGGCGGGCATCGTGCTGCGGTTCGTGATGGAGGCGCGCAGCCGCGGGTGCGGCGTCATTCTGATCACGCACAATCCGCACCACGCGTACATGGTCGGGGATCGATTCACCATCCTGAGCCGGGGACGGTGCGAGGGAACCTATACGAAAGAGGAAATCACCCGCGACGAGCTGGTCCGGCAGATGGCGGGCGGCGAGGAGCTCGAGCAGCTCCAGCACGAAATGCGGGCTTAGCCCCGCCATTCACACCCGATACAGCACCTCTCCCGCGTTCCGGACGAGCAAGATCCCCTCCTCTTCACGCCCTTCCCACGCCGCCGGATCAAAACGTCGGCTCTCGGCAAACCCCAGGTTGATCCGCCGGCAACGTTCCTCCGGGATCCCCGTCGCGAGCGTCACGAAGGCGCGTGGCCGCTCCCCGTTTTGCGCGTCGTACCTCCCCGCCCCTTTCACGTGCGTGCTATGCGCCAGCACGGACAGGGGAACCGCGCGGAACCGGTCCCATTGCGCCAGGAAATAATCACGCACGTGGTAACCCACCTGATCGATCAGCGCGCCGTGGGTGAACGAGACCTCCGCGAGGTGCGGCGCGAGGATGATCACCTCGCCGCCGTCCTCCACCACGGCCTCGGTCTTGTACATCGCCTTCGCCGCGGTCCACAGGTCGGCATACTTCGTCGAGGGTAACGAGAGCACGCGCCGGTAGCGCCTCTTCGTGTGCACGATGTTGAGATCATTCGAGAGATCGGCCGCCGCGCTCCACGCCTCCTCGTGGGGGCCGACGTAAAGCCCGTGAAGGTCCGCGCCGCGGAGC
>JANMGF010000945.1:0-4549 GCA_031374535.1 Polyangium sp. (in: bacteria) | reverse complement strand
GCCTTCAAATCCCCCCGGATCGTCGCCGCGACAAGCTCCAGCAGCGTCGTCTTCCCCGTCCCATTCTTCCCGAGCAGGACGTTCCACTCGTCGTCGAACACGAGCTCCGTCGGCCGTACGTTCCGGAACTTGTTGATCTTCAGCCGCTTGAGCCGCGGTCCGGGGGGGTCGTTCCCACCGTCGACTGCCGAGGCCGCCGTGCCCGTCGTCGCGTCGCTCATCGGGCGCAGCATCGCACACGGCAGGGCAGGGGGCCTACCTCTCCGCCGCGCCATCCTCGTTCCCCCGTCCCGCTCCCTCCACCGTCCCTCCCGTCAGAACCCGTTCTGACCTGGGCTTCCCTCCATCGTCCCCATTTGTGAAACATCTTTCCTTTTCGCTCCCTCCACCGTCCCTCCCGTCAGAACCCGTTCTGACTTGGGCTTCCCCCACCGTCCCCATTTGTGAAACATCTTTCACTCCGCCCTCTCTCCACCGAAGTCCGTTCAAACCCCGTTCAGACGATGCCTTCCCCCTCCCGAATCCCGGCCTGAAAGTCAAAACCACGAAAGCCGCCCCCCTGGTCGGTTTGTCGCGATCCGGCTAGGCTCGCCCCTCGACGATGATCGACGAAGACAAGCTGCGCGCCTTCGGCCGCCTCGTGGTGAAGCTCCAGCAGCGCGAGGACCTCACGCGGGACGAAACACGCGAGGCCTACCGCCAGATCTGGCGCAACGAGCAGCCCGAGCTCCAGCAGGGCGCGTTCATCGCCGCCCTCCGCGCCAAAGGCGAGACCCAGGCCGAGCTCACCGGCGTCGTCGAGGCTTTCCAGGACGAGTGGCGCCTCTGGTTTCCACACGTGGTCCGTTCCCCCGAGCCGCCGCTCAGCATCGCGGGCGTCGGCATGGATACGCTGAAGACCATCAACGTCTCGAGCGGCGCCGCCGTCCTCGCCGCCGCCGCGGGCCTCTACGTGCACAAACCCGGCGCCCCCGCGCTCACGGGCGTCAGCGGCGCGGCCGACATGTTCGCGCACTGGGGCGTGGATCTCGACGCGTCCGGCGAGGCGCAGGTCCGGAGCACCGAGACCTGCCGCCTCGGCTTCACGTCCGTCGTCGGCCGCGCCTTCATGACGAGCGGCTTTGCCCGGGTGATAAGCCAGATCCGCATCGGCACTTCGTTTCACATCGGAGGACCTCTCGTCCGCCACGTCGGCGAGCGGCACAAGATCGCCGGCGTCCCCGAGCCCCGCCTCGTGCGCCTCGTCTGCGAGGTGATGCGTGATCTCGGCTATGAGCGCGCCCTCGTGCCTTGCGGCGAGTCCCGCGCCCATCCGGGCCGTTACCTCGACGAGATCAGCAACGTCGGCCCCACGCACGTCGCCGAGCTCCTGCCCGGCGGCGAGATCCGCGAATACACGATCCACCCCGAGGAAGCGGGCCTCCGCGAGGCGCCCTTCGAAGCCATCGCGTCGCGTGGCAGCGCCGCGGAAAACGCGCGTGTCCTCGCCCGCGCCCTCGCCGGCAAGATCGAAGGTCCGATCGTGGACGTTCTCCTGCTGAACGCCGCCGCGGCCCTCCGCCTCATGGGCAAGGTCGAGACGCTCGCCGCGGGCGTGGACAAGGCACGCCTCGCGATCCAGGACGGCCGCGCCATCACGCAACTCCACGCGCTCGTGCAGACGCAAAACGCGGAGCCCACCGCCGGGCTGAAAAGGCTCGAGGCCCTGCTCGCCGACTGAGCGTCTCCGGATCCACGTGACGAGCCCCGCATCCGTGGGTATCCTCGGCGTATTGCGTCGTACGCCGTGAACGGGACGGGGAAGAAATCCGATGACGAACAAGATCACGTACACGAAACACATCGACATGTCGGCCGACGAGATGGCGAACCTTGCGGTCTGGGACCGCGTCGTCTTGCGCGCCTGGCAAGATCCCGAGTTCCGTCAGAAGCTCACCGACGATCCGAACGCGGTGCTGACCGAGCACGGCTTCAAGATCCCCGCCGGCGTGCGGTTCGTGATCGTCGAGAACACCTCCGATCGCCGCCACGTCGTGTTGCCCGCGGCTCCGTCGGGCGACGTCTCCGTCATGTCGCTCGATACGTCGCCGCTGCACGACTACGACCCCGGGTTTTAGCCGCTACGCCTTCTTTCCCTGACGCGTGACGAGCTCGATCAAGCGCGTCACGTCGGGCACCCCGAGCCCCGTCGCCGGATCCCATCCGGGCCCCGCCGAGTACCCCGAGAGCCTGTGGATCACCGCCTTGCCGTGCGCGTTGAGCACGTTCATCGCGACGTCCGTGCTGCCCTCGGAGATCTCGCGGAACGGTCCGGGGTTCTCCTTGCGTAACGAGTAAAGCAGCGGGTTGACGAACCCCACGCGGCCGAGCCCCGCGGAGCGTCGCGCCTGGTTCATGAGCGCGATGATCCCCGCCCAGATCGGCGCTGCCACGCTCGTCCCGCCCGCGTAATCGACCCACTGCCCACACGCGACGGCCTGGTAGCCCTGCATCGTGAGCGGCTGCCCCGTCGCGCGTTGCACCGCCGATCCCGAGGCCATGAGCGCGACGTCGGGGAAACCGCGGCCGTACGGCACGACCGCGGGGTCGCCCTCGCCACGCGCGTACCAGCCCTTCATGGCGTCCGTTTGCCACTTCGGGATGGGCACCTCGCGGCTGAACCCGCCGCTCGACGCGAGCCTCACGAAGTGCAGGACGCGCCCGAGCCCTGGCGGCGGCGGCCCGCTCCACGCGATCTCCGTGAGCGGCGCGAGGCCCGTGATCATCGTCCCGCCGACCGCAAGAACGCGCTCCTCCACCGCCGGAAAAACCCCGTGTGGCCAGGGCGCGTCGCCGACGTACCGCCCATCCTTCACGGTGCGCGGCACGCCGTCGAACGCGCCCCAGTCGCCCGCCGCGCTGATCACCGTCACGCCGATCGCCGCGGCCTGATCGAGGAGCCCACTCACGACGCGCCTCCCGTGGACGCGGTAGTAGCTGCGCTCCGGGGTGATCCAGCTCGTCGACACGATCGTCGGCGCGTTCTCTCGATCGCCGATCACTTTGAGCAGAAACGTTGCCCACGGGTCGGCGATCACCATCGGGTCGACGAAATACACGAGGATCCGCGCGCCCGGCGCCATCGCCCCCACCCACTCGACGGTCATCGCGGCTTCGAGCGTGTAGAGCTTGTTCGCGCCCGTCACCTTCGAGGGCCGTGATCCCACGTGGTACGTCCGCACCTCGGGCGGATGCGGGATCCCGTGCGCATCCCAGAACGTTTGCAGGTCGCTCTCCTCGAGCGCGCCGCCCAGCATGAGCAGCGCGATCGTCTCGCCCGACCCGTCGAGCTCCGTCCGCGCGGGGAACTTGTAGATCGATCGCACGTCCGCAGGCGTCAGCCCGAAGCCGGCCCCGGGGCGTTCTTCCCGCGCGCCTTCGAGCGTCGGGAACTGCATCGGATGATCCGATCCTGCATCCGCGACCATCGTGCTGCGCGCGCGGTGGCCCCCCTGCCGCACCTTCACGGACTGCACGTACCGCGCGATCTGCCGCGGGATCGGCCACTCCATGGGCACGAGCGATCGTTCGTCCTTCTCCTTCTGGTCGAGGAAACGTTTGCACTCGGCGCCGAACGTGCGCCCCACGGCCTCCTTCGTGGCCTTCACGAAGATGGTTTGTCCCGACACGCTCCGCACTTCCATGTGCGGCATGCCGTGCTCCTCGAGCCAATCGAGCACCGCGCGCCGCTCCTCCGTCGGCAACACCACGAGCTTGCGGAGCTCCTCTCGCTCGAGGTGCGGCGCGCGTTTGTTCTCGTCGGGGAGGCTCGCCGCCTCCGCCGCGCGCCGGATCGCCTCCCTGTCGTTCTCGTGCAGGACGAAGACGAGGGTCAGCTCGTCGTCCGCATTCACGCCGAAGCCCCCGGCTTTTCGAGCCGCACGAACCCTTTTTTCGCCGCGGCGCGCACGACCGAGAGCGTGGCCGCGCGGATCGCCTCGGGCGACGCGAAGCCCTCTGGCAAGAGCTGAGGCGCCTCGTCGAGGAGCGACGAGACCGCGTGGTGCCGCCCCATCGCCTCGACCACGGGCCCGAGCGCGGGCGCGATCTTGCTCGGCGCTGCGTGCGTGCGGTGCGTGAAGTCGACGTCGTCGCTCACGAGGTCGTAAAACACGTCGAGCTTCCCCGTCGGTTTTCCTTCGCTCGCCATCGGCTCGGTGCGCAGCGCGAGGCGGAAGGGCGCGAGGTGCTCGATCGCGTGTTTTTGCAGCGATTCGGGCGGAGGCAGGCCGTCGTCGTAAAACACGTTGTACACGTCGCCGCGGATGCCCGCGATCCCCGCGACGAGCGGGATCACCGTGTCGTCCGTGACCGCGCGCAGCGTCGGGAAGAAGCCCGCGCTCGCCATGGTGAACGCTTGCCGATCATCGACCGCGAGCTTGCCCGAGGCGTTCACGAGCCTCTGCGCCTCCCACCACCACGAGGGCGCCGCGCGGTTGTTGCCGTAGAAATACCGCGCGAGCCGCAGGAACGAGCCTGCTTCGCCGCGGATGTAGTCGGCGTAGGCGCG
>JANMGF010000934.1:0-3958 GCA_031374535.1 Polyangium sp. (in: bacteria) | reverse complement strand
CCGGCCTCGATCAAGATCATGGCATCCGAAAGACCGATGATGGTCTTGTTGCGTTGCATCGCGTTCGATACGCTCCACATCGCGCCCGGATTGAATTCACTGAGCACGACGGCTCGGTTCCAGTCCCAGAGGCTCAAGATGTCCTTTTTTAGTCGGAAATGAAGGACACCTTCAGCGAGGACGACGGCCGTCGTCCCCCCTGATTCGAGCGCCGCCGTATGTACCTTCATGTCCACGCCTGCGGCATAACCCGATACGACATCGATGCCGTTGACCCCGAGCTGAGACGCGCAATCGGCTGCGACGGAGAGCCCCTTCTCGCTCGCTTTGCGCGAGCCGCAGAAGCTCACCGCAGGCGCATCCATGAGAACGGGATTGCCGAGGTAGGTGATCATCGGCGGAGCCTTGTCGCCGAGCATCGTCGCGAGTCGCCGCGGGTAGAGCGGATCGCCGAGGAACAGATACCGCACCCCCATGGCCGACGTTCGTGAAAGCAGGTCGTCGACCTCCGGGTTCTCCTTGGCGAGGAACGCTGCCTGCTCCTCGTTCAACGTGCCGCGGATGGGCTGTGGCTTCGAGAGAAACTCCTCTGCTGTCATTCCGGAATGTCGTAGCCAACCGAGGACCTTGGATATTCGTGCGGCCCCAACTCCCGGGGTCCTCATCATGCGGAGCACGAGGATCGTGGTGGTCTCAGGGTTCACTGGACTGCTCCGTGATGTTGTCCGAGTTGCGGCATGTCTTCACACAGGACAGACCGAGGATGCGTGACGCGCCTGCCTGAAGAAGCACCATGGCCGTGTAGTTCATCGACACCCCCGACTGGTAGAGATCCTCGATCAAGAGGATGGTTTTACCCTCCACTCGTGACGCATCAACGTGGATCGTATTCTCGATAGCGTTCAGTTTTTCATCCAGGGCGGCATTCTTCAACTGGGGCCGTAACGATTTCGTTGTGACCGAATCACAGACGTTCTCGAGTTGAAGCTCGGCGCCCAGCTTGCGAGCGATGTAGCCGGGGAGGTCGAAGGGCTTGCGTGGGTCGGATGGGGGAACGCCAGCGATGGCGTCGGCGCATTTGTAAACGGTGACTGTCGCGAGGAATGTGCGTATCTCCTCGACCAGTGCGTCGGCAGCCTCGATCGTCTGCGGTGTGATGGTGCCGTCGTACGACTTGGCATGCGTCCGCAGGTTGCCCAGTCGGGTATGCGGTTTCGAGGGGTCCCCATCCTCCCGGTCGAAGTCCAGCGCAAAGGATATGGCCAGGCAATCCCGGATTGCGACATATCGCCCGATCTTCGCCAGCCAATCCCTCACCGGCGTTACGATATCTGTGTTCTCGCTGGAGCCCCGGAAATACGTGTACGGCTTGCCACCCGTCCCTTGCCGAAACGGAAGGTGATCGACCGTGGTCATGTACTCGAACGTGTTCTCCAGCGTCTCCGTAAACGGCAACGTGAGCGAGAAGTCGTTGCCTGGGCGGCTCGGCGCATGGAGCCAGCCTTCATCCAGGCGGAATCTCCTCGGCGCGCTGGCCACCATCGACGCGATCCCCTCCCGTGTGATGGGGTCCTGGTTGATCTTGTGCAACAAGAACTCACTCAGGCCACGGCGGATCATGGCATCGAGAGTACACGGCGCTCGACCGCGTGTCGATGGCGCGAGAGCAGCCACCCGCGCAGCAAGCCACGAGCCTCCCATACCCCCTCCGGCGCGTAACGAAACCACAGCCGAGCCGGTCGGGACCGGCTCCCGCGTGGTTTGAGTGCCCCAGACAGGCGGTCCCGACCGGGGGCAAGGTGGTTTCCATTCGCCCCCCAGCCGGTTCGAACCCTGTTGGCATTGGTTCTGTCAATATGCCCCCCACCATGCCCGCCTACCGCGGCCGATTCGCTCCTTCCCCCACCGGCGCCCTCCACCTCGGCAGCGCCGCCGCCGCCCTCTTCTGCGCCGCCGCCGCCCTCCAAGCCGGAGGCACCCTCGTCCTCCGCATGGAAGATATCGATCGTCCGCGTGTCCTCCCAGGCGCCGCCGAAGCCATCCTCGAGGACCTCGCCTGGCTCGGCATCCGCTGGCACGAAGGCCCTGACATCAGCGGCCCCTTCGCCCCCTACGTCCAATCCGAGCGCCTCTCCCTCTACGAAGCCGCCATCGAACAGCTCGCCCGTGACGGCCTCGTTTACCTTTGCGATTGCTCCCGCGCCGAGATTGCCCGCGTCGCCAGCGCGCCTCATGCCGGCGACGAAGGACCTCGTTATCCCGGCACCTGCAGGCCGTGGGGCATGCAGAAGCGCGACTTCCGACGCCCGCCCGCCGTTCGCCTCGCCGTCCCCGACGACGCACGCGCGATCGTCACGACGAACGATCGTGCCCTCGGCACCTCCACCGAACACGTCGGCCACGCGACCGGCGACTTCGTCCTCCGCCGCGGCGATGGCGTGTTCGCTTATCAGCTCGCCGTCGTCGTCGACGACCTCCACATGCGCATCACCGACGTCGTGCGTGGCCAGGACCTCGCGAGCTCCTCGGCGAGGCAGATCCTCCTCGCGAGGCTGCTCGGCGGCTCTCCACCCACGTTCGCCCACGTCCCCCTGCTCGTATCCGACGACCAGAGCCGCCTCGCCAAGCGCGCCTCGGGCATGACGTTACGCGACCAGCGTCTCGCGGGCCGCGACCCGCGCGCCCTCGTCCGCGCCATCGCCCGCGCGTACGGGCACGACCTCGGTGATTGCACGACGCCCCTCGAAGCCCTCGCCGCCGCGCTCGATTGGTCGAGGCTGCCCGTCGACACGGTGCGCGTGTCGTCGATCGTCGGGTAGTATCTTCGACGTATGCATCGCGAGAGCTCCGCCACGGCCGACGCGTTGATCGGAGCCGTCATCGACAAGCGCTTCCGCATCATCCAGTACCTCGGCAGCGGAGGCGTCGGATTCGTGTACGTCGCCGAAGGGCTGCGCGGCGGACTCCGCGGTCCTCGCGTCATGGTCAAGGTGCTCCGCCCCGAGCACCAGGCGAACGACACGCTGCGCGCGCGTTTCCACCGCGAGGTCTCCGCCACCAGCCGCATCTCCGATCCACGCGTCTTGCAGATCCACGACTTCGGCGCCTTGCCCACCGGCCTGCCGTACTTCGTCGCCGAGCTGCTCGTCGGCCTCGACCTCGCCGACACGCTCTCCTACGCACGCACGCTCGCCCCCGTGCGCGCCACGCGCATCGCCCTCGACACCGCCCTCGCCCTCTCCGCCGCGCATGCCTCCGGCGTCGTGCATCGCGACGTCAAACCCGAGAACATCTTCCTCGTCCACGCTCCGGATGGGCGCGAGCTCGTGAAGCTGCTCGACTTTGGTTTCGCCTGGATTGACGGGGATCCGGGCGGCAAAGGATCGTTCCGGCTCACGACGCGACGCTCGGCCGTCGGCACGCCCGAGTACATGCCGGCAGAACAAGCCGCAGGGGACGTCGCGCAGCCGGCCACGGACATCTACGCGCTCGGCGTCGTGCTCTTCGAGATGCTCGCCGGCAGGGTGCCGTTCGTCGGGTCGCCCCCGGTGCTCGCGGAGAAACACGCCGTGGAACGCCCGCCTGCGCTGCGGACGGTGCACCCCGAGCACGAAGCCTCACCCGCGCTCGAAGCCGTGGTCGCCCGCGCGCTCGAAAAAAACGCGTCCCGGCGCTTCGACTCGGCCCGCATGATGGCAGAAGCCTTGCGAGAGACACCCGAGGGGCGAAGTTTGCGGTGAGAGTTCTTACGGTTCTGCGCTGGACATTTGCCCCCGGGGCCGTCCCCTGCTAGACGCCGTGAATCCTCTCAAAGGGCGGCCCAGGCCGGGCTCAATGCTCGGGGGCTCCCTCGGACGAGCCGAGCAACGCCCCCCCAAACCCCACGAGCCACATGGATGCCATGGGGCGAACGACCCCCTCTCCTCGAAAACCGCTCCCCGATTACGCTGAGGCCGAC
>JANMGF010000880.1:0-1359 GCA_031374535.1 Polyangium sp. (in: bacteria) | reverse complement strand
AAACTGCGCATCGCGCAGTTTTTCAACCCTTGGTCCAGGGCCTGCCCTGGTCCGGGGTGGAGGGGGCGGACAGCCCCCTCCTGGGGTCCGGGGCAACGCCCCGCGCCTTCCGCCTGCGTTCACGTCCCCGGCTCCCCTCCGAATCCCCTCGGCAGGAGCAGCCCGCGGCCGGCGAAGCCCGCCATGCGTCCGATCGTCTTCACGAAGGTCTCGTAGAGCAGCTCGTTCCCCCGGATCGCCCAGAGCACCTCGGCGTTCGCCCAGGCCGTGTCCCGCGCACGCCGCACGCTCCACAGGGCCATCATGTTGTCCACCCGACCGAGCGCCTCCTCGACGTCACGGAGGATCCCGGTGGTGATTTGCTTCGTGGCGGTCTTCTCGGCGAGCTCGAGGACGTCGTTCACCACGAGGTAATCGTCGAAAAACGCCGTCCCCCGCCGTGGCTCCATCTCCGTGCGCGTGCACGTCTCGACCACGGCGAGCGCGAGGTCGTGGTTGATGTGCGCGTTCATGCCCGCGAGCGCGTACTGGAGCGGCGCCAGGGACGTGTCGCGCCGCGCCTTGAAGAGCGGCCGCCAGGCCCGCGGCGCCGAGCCTTTGGTGCGCTCCTCGGCCACGAGGGCGTCGAAGTAGAGGCCCGCGAAGACCACGTCGAGCTCTTCGAGGGTCGCCGGCGAGGAGAAGCGCCCGCGCCCGAGCTCGTCGCGGATGGTCTCGGTGACCATCTTGTAGAGCTTGTTGAACCAGCGCACGCCGTCGTCCTCGGGCAAGGCGCCGTCGATGATCTGCATGATGGCGAGGACGTCGGAGATCGAACGCAGGGGATGGGCCAGGATCTGATCGGCGAGCGGGGGGTCGCTCTTGCTGGTCATGCGGCGAGACTACCTCAGAGCGAGCCCCGTCCTCAAAGATCGAGCTGCATCCCGAGCTCGACGACCCTCTCCGGCGGCAGGTTGAAGAAGGCCGTCGCGCCCGTCGCGTTGCGCGAGAGGAACCCGAAGATCGTCTCGGAGACCTTGCCCATCTTGCCCTTGCCCGTGGCGAGGAGCGTCTCGCGCCCGAGGTAATACGTCGTCTCGTCGGTCGAGATCCCGAGCCCGATCTTGGCCTTGGCCACCGCCAGGAGCACCGGCACGTTCGTGGCCTCCATGAAGCCCGAACGGAAGATCACCCGGTAGAACCCGTCCGTGATGGCCGACGCCTCGACGCGTCTCTCGGGGGCCACGCGCGGGATACGTTCGGAGATGACCGTCAAGAGGATCACGGTCTTCTGCAGCGCCTTGCTGCGGCTGACGTGGTGGAGCAGGACCGGCGGCGCCTCCTCGGCGCTCGACGTGAGGAACACGGCGGCGCCGTCGA
>JANMGF010001116.1:0-3287 GCA_031374535.1 Polyangium sp. (in: bacteria) | reverse complement strand
GCGCCGTCGAGCACGACCGCGCCGACCGTCGAGAGCGCCCCGAGGGCTGCGCCGTCGAGCACGCCCGCGCCGAGCGTCGAGAGCGCCCCGAGGGCTGCGCCGTGCGCCCCGAGGGCTGCGCCCCCTCATGGAGGAACCCATGCAAATAGCGTTGAAGATCGCGCCTTTAGTGCTCGCTCTAGCCTCCCGAGCGGTACACAATCAGATTTCGCTTGCCGCTCCCGCTCCCGCTCCCGCTCCCGCTCCCGCTCCCGCCCCCGCTCCCGCCCCCGCTCCCGCTCCCGCCTCCTCGCCCCCTTCCCCGCGCGGCGCATCCACGCTGGAGAGCGCCTCGTCGTGCGACAGAATATGCGGTTGTCCTTTGACACTGGAGCGCTGTGGGGCGAAGATGTCCCGATTTCCCGGGCATCACTTTCAGCGTCAGCCCTGTAACGGTGCATCGCCATGGCTCTTTCCGACGATTCATTCGCCGCGACTCAATCAGACGTCTCCACACTCGCGGCCGAATTGCAACCCGGTACGGTCCTCAAACATTACGAGCTCATTCGCAAGCTCGGCGCGGGCGGGATGGGGGTGGTCTTTCTGGCCCGCGACGTGCGCCTCGGCCGCCTCGTCGCCGTCAAGTTCCTCCTCGAGCATACAGGCCAAGCGACGACGCGCTTCCTCGTTGAGGCGCGCATGACGGCGCAATGTAAGCACGAGAATATCGTCGTCATTTACGACGTCGACAACGCGCAGGGATCTCCGTATATGGTCCTCGAGTATATTGAAGGTCGCTCGCTCCGCGAGGCGATGAGGGAGGGGGCGCATGATACCGCGGCCGTGGTCGTCGAGCTGATGCTCCCCGTCGCGCGCGCCCTCGACCACGCGCATGCTATGGGCATCATCCACCGGGATCTGAAGCCCGATAATATCCTGCTGGCGGACGGCGGTCAGGTGAAGGTCGTCGACTTCGGCATCGCCAAGCAAGCCACCCTCGAGCTCATGCAAACATTGCCTGTCGAGCTCGCCTCGCAGTCCAAACTCATGGGCCTGACGCAGGATGGCGCGCTCGTGGGCACGATGCCGTACATGTCTCCAGAGCAATGGCTTGGCGAACCGCTCGACGCGCGCAGCGATATCTGGGCGGCGGGGATTATCCTGTTCGAGCTCGCGATCGGCGCGCATCCGCTCGATCCGCTCGATCGCTCGACCCTCTTGCGGGTCCACGATCTCGATATGCCAATGCCGAGCGCCCGTGACAAGCTCGGCGCGGGAAATGCGCTCGCGGAGGTGATCGATCGGTGCTTGAAAAAGCGCAAGGACGAGCGAATCGGCTCGGCCAAGGAGCTCGTGGCGCTGCTCGATCGGCTCATCGCAGAGCCGAAGAAGACCGCGGCGCTCGCCGAGGACGAGAGCCCCTTCGCGGGCCTTTCAGCATTTCAAGAGTCGGACACCGCTCGGTTTTTCAGTCGTGAAGACGATATCGCCGCGGTGCTCGGTAGGTTCCGCCATCAGCCGCTCGTCGCCATCGCGGGCGCTTCGGGCGCTGGGAAATCCTCGTTCGTGCGAGCGGGCGTCATTCCTGCATTGAAGCGCGCGGGCCGCGGTCTGGAGGCGTTCGTCCTTCGCCCAGGGCGGCGTCCTCTCGCCGCGCTCGCCGATGTGCTCGCGTTTTTCGCGGATACCTCGGTCGACGCGGTGACAGACGGAGCCGATCCGGAGGCGATCGCCGAGATCTTGCGGACGCAGCCGGGAGCGCTCGGCGCCAGGTTGCGCGCGCGGTGCAGGAGACGCGGCAGCGATCACCGCATCCTGCTCTTCGTGGACCAGTTCGAGGAGCTGTACACGCTGGGGATCGAAGCATCAGAGCGAGCCGCGTTTTACGCTTGTCTCGAGGGCGTGGCCGACGACGCGTCGTCGCCGCTGCAGGTGCTCGTGACGATCCGCGCGGATTTTCTCGATCGCCTGTCGGAGGACCGGCGGTTTCTTTCGACGATGACCCGGGGGCTCATGTTTTTGCCGTCCATGACGATCGATGGAATGCGGAATGCGCTCCAGAGGCCGCTCGAGGCGGCGCGCTTTCAATTCGAGGACGAGGGGCTTTGCGACGAGATGCTCGGCGGTCTCGCGGGGATGAAGAGCCCGCTGCCGCTCTTGCAGTTCACGGCGACGAAGCTGTGGGAGGCGCGCGATCGCGAAAAACGGCTCTTGACGCGGGAGGCGTATCGCGCGCTCGGCGGCGTTTCGGGCGCGCTCTCGACGCACGCGGACGCGGTGCTTTCGGGGATGAGCTTGCCCGAGCAGCGGCTCGCGCGGGGCATTCTGTTGCGCCTCGTGACGCCGGAGCGGACGCGCGCGGTCGTGCGTTTGGATGAGCTCTGCGCGCTGTCGGAGGAGACGACCATCGTCGAGCAGGTGGTGCATCATCTGGCGGACGCGCGATTGCTTTCGATCGACGCGGGCAACGAGCGTGAGGGGAAAACCGTCGAGCTCACGCATGAATCGTTGATTGAACGGTGGGCGAAGCTCAGGCAATGGCTCGACAACAACGAAAAGGACGCGGAGTTTTTGGTAGAGCTGCGGAGCGCGGCTTCGCAATGGGAGAAGAATGGCGAGGCGGAAGGTTTTTTGTGGCGCGACGAGGCAGCGACCAAAGCGGGGCAATGGCTCGCGCGGAAGAGGGCCGAGGTCGGCGCGGAGGGAACGCTCGGGCTCGGGAAGCGGGATCTTGGGTATCTCGAGGCGGTCGTTAGGCTCACGGAGCGGTCGCGGCGGCGGCGCCGCCAGGTGACAGGCGGGATCATGGCCTTTCTCGGGCTCGTCGCGTTCGTCGTCTCGCTCCTCGGCGTGCAGGCGAGAAGCCAGGCGAGGCGGGCCGATGAAAAGGCCGCGGAGGCCCAGAAGAGCGCCGAAGAGGCCCAGAAGAGCGCTACCCGGGCGGACAAGCGGACCGCCGACGCGCGTAATGCCAGCCGCATGGCGAGCGCGCGCGAGCACCTGTCCGACCCGACCCTGGTCCTCAGCCTGGTGCGCGAGATGGAACCTGCGGGTGAGCTTCCGCCGCGGTGGCGCGAGCTTGCCCTCTGGGCCAAATATCAGGGAATCGCGAGCGTGGTTCTCCACCATCAGAATATCGTCAGTTCGGCGGCGTTTAGCCCCGACGGCACGCGCATCGTCACCGCTTCCTCGGACAAGACCGCACGGGTCTGGAACGCCGATGGCACGGGCAAGCCTCTGCTGCTCGAGGGGCACCAGGAGACCCTCTATTCGGCAGCGTTTAGCTCTGACGGCAAGCGTATCGTCAC